>CAYNVC010000408.1:0-2500 GCA_964400615.1 uncultured Anaerolineales bacterium
CGGGCCAACTGTCGCCCATCAGTCCCAGCAGCGCAGGCCGCGCTCTCGACGTAGAGGCGAGCCTGGTGCGCATCGTGCAAGGGTTGGCGGATGGCAACCGGTACGTGCCCCTCGTCGTGCCGCCCGTCCCGCCCCGCTACCCCGAGACCAGCACGGGCGAGGAATTGGGCATAGTCGAACAGGTGGCCGAGGGGGAATCTTATTTTATCGGCTCACCATCCGGGCGAGATCACAACATCCGGTTGGCGGCGGCCCGTTTCGATGGCATCGTCGTCGCGCCGGGGGAGACTTTTTCCTTCAACCACTACCTGGGGCCTGTCACCGCCGAGGCGGGGTACGACGAATCGTACATCACCGCCGGGGAACAACTCGCTATCGGCGTCGGTGGCGGAATTTGCCAGGTGAGCACCACGGTTTTCCGCGCTGCTTTCTGGGGCGGCTACCCCATCACCGAACGTTGGGCGCACTACCAGCGGGTTGGCTATTACGAGCTGCGCGGCGGCGGGGTGGGGATGGACGCCACAGTCTACTCGCCGAACGTGGATTTCAAATTCGTCAACGACCGCCCGGCCCCGCTGCTGATCGAGACGGAGGTAGAGGAGGCGACGCACCGTTTGATTTTTCGCTTTTATTCCACCGCCGACGGGAGACGGGTGGAGAGCGCGGGAGCGGTGGTCAGCGACGAGACGGGGCCGGGAGCGCCCATTTATCAACTGGACGAGGAGTTAGCGCCGGGGACGGTGATCCGCTGGCAGTCGGCGGTGGGCGGCCTGACGGCGACGGTCGAGCGCAAAGTCTACGACGCGGCGGGCAACCTGCTCTACGACGACACCATCGTCAGCAAATATGCGCCCCGCCGCGCTGCATATCACTACGGCCCCGGCTACCAGCCGCCGGAGGACGGGAGCACGCCATAACCGGGGTGGTTCGATTCTAAACGGGCACGCGCGATGGTAGGACGCAGACGAACGCTGAAAACGCTGCCTCCCCTCCGCCATAGCCGGTTTGTTCGCCGTCGTCCTCAGCCGCGCCGCGTAAAGACCAACATCCCGTCCGAGCCATAGATATCCGTCTCGAGCTTTTCCAACAGCCTGTATCTGTCCTGGAAGCGTGGGTCGGGCAGCAGACCGCGCCGCCCGTAGACCTCTAAAATGACGATGTAATCGGGGTCGAGCGCCAGCACCAGGTCGGCCGGGATGGCGTAATTGATGACGTAAATGTCCGGGTCGGTGGGGTAATAGCGCCGTGATTCCGGCGTCACCAGCCCGACCGTGTCCACGACGTGCAGTCCGGTGCGGTAGCCCAGCACGCCAATATCTCCGGCACAAAGCGTGTCGCCGGGCGCGGCGTGGGCGAGCACGACCTCGGAAGCGCGGTCGTAGAGCAGTTCCAGTTTGAACCAGGCCATTTCCGGCGCGGGCCGATTGGGGCCGTGGTCGGGGTGTAAATCCCAACCGTTGAGCGTGAGCGCCAGCGCGGTGAGGGTGAAAATAGCGAATAGCGAAGGGCGAATGGCGCGGCCTACGTCGCCAGCCACGGCCCAGACGCCGGTGAGAATGAACAAAAAGTAGAACGGCAGCGGGGGGGCGAGATACCAGCGGAAGAGAAGCGGGTTGGCGGCAGCAAAGACGGTCAGATAGAGGTAAGGATAGGCCAACAGGGGCCAGACGCGCCGGTTGCGGCGCACCGCCCGCAGCCCACCCAATCCACACAGCAGCAGGTAGACCGCAAAGCCGACCAGATGCCAGGCGGGGCCGAACAGCGCGTCGCCGAGAAAAGGGGTTCCATAGTGCTGGATCAAGCGTACCAGGCTGGCGTTGGAACCCAGGCGGTAGGTGATCGCTTTGGCGGCGATGGAGCCGGGTAGCGGGCTGCCAAAGTACGACGTGCCCCAAATCAGCCAGGGGGCCAGAATCGCCAGCCCGATCAGCCCCTCGCGCCAGGGAATGTTACGAATAGCAAGCGGCGCACGGCGTGTGGTGAGTTGGGCCAGCCAGAGCAGCACCAGCAGGATGGCGGCATCGGGCCGGGCCAGGAGCGCCAGCGCCGAAAGGACGGCCAACGCACGCGGGTGTCCGGTGAGGTGGGCGTAGGCAGCAGCTAGGAGCAACGCAATCGTCAGGTCGGTCTCCATCCCGCCCACGGCGAACGTGACGCTGTAGGGGGCCACGGCCCACAGCAGAGCGGCCACTGCGGCCGGAGCCTGTCCTGTCACCCGTTTGCCCAGGCCGTAGAGCAGCCACACGGCGGCCGCGCCGGAGAGCGCGTTGAGTGCCAGCGCCAGAGCGGGAAAATCGCGCGAGCCGGTCGCCAGCGCCGCCCCCGCCAGCAGGAACGTGTAGAGCGGCGTGGTCGTGCCCAGCACCCGCTCGCCGGGGTTATAAACCAGTCCGCGCCCGGAGATCAGATTGCGGGCGTAGCGGAAGGTGATGTAAGCGTCGTCCACCATGCGCTCGCCCGGCAAGAGACGGGCCAGCAGCGCCAGGGCCAGCAGCCCGGC
>CAYNVC010000409.1:0-2499 GCA_964400615.1 uncultured Anaerolineales bacterium
CGCGGGAAGCGCCGATAATGGCGACGGATTGGGGACGAAAAAAAGTTTCGAGCATAAAGACCTCTTCTCAAGTTGATTATTCGGTTGCAATGGTACACGAAAAGGATGGATTTGGCAAGCATTGGCGGGTTGCGTTTTGCGAATTGGCGATTTGTGGTAAGATTAGAGGACGCGAGACTGATTACTACTTTCGCTGTGACGAAAAGGAAACCCAATGAAAAGAGCATGCCTTTTGGAAGAGATTCGCCAGGTTGCAGAACCGATCCCTTTGGAAGGGGATGCGCTGGATGAATTTTACGTCCCCGCCGACCCTGCCCGCGACCCTCTCTCCCCCCCGTCCAGCGAACTGCGTGCTTACCTCTACGAGACCCCTCCACCGCTGCGTCTGCTCTTTGCCAGCCATCCTGGTTCCGGCAAGTCTACCGAGTTGAATCGCCTGATACGCGCGGGGCAGCAAGATTTCTGGTTTCTCAAATTTTCCGTTCACCAGGAACTGGACACCGCTACCCTGACCCCCGTAGACCTGATTCTGGTCATGATGGAAAAACTCTACAGTGTGGGACGCGAGGAGAAACTGATTCGAGATCAGCGCGTCATCGAACCAGTACGCGGCTGGTTGAGCCAGATTGTGCGCGAAACCCGCGTCATGCGCAAGGAGGAAATAGAACTAGGGGCTGGCGTGGGGCTGGATGGCTTGCTGGCGCAGGTGGTTGGAATGCTCGCCCGGCTGCGCAGCGCTTTTTCTCTCTCGTTCGAATCGGCAGAGACAATCCATCAGAAAATCATGCCGCGCATCGCCGAACTACGCAGTTACTGTAATCAGGTACTCGACGAGATAACCACTCATCTGGAACGCCGTCTGGTCATTGTCGTCGAGGACACCGACAAACTGGATGTCCCCGTGGCAAATGAACTGTTCGTCAAACACACAGGGCTATTGGCCGACTTGCAGACTTCCATCATTTATACTGTGCCCCTCTTTCTGATTCACTCGCCAGACCGCAAGCGGCTGGAGAGCTATTTCGAGACCCTGACCCTGCCGATGATAAAGACCCACACGCCACAGGGGGAACGATTCGGCATGGGGTGGCAAGTGCTGCACCAGATCGTCGCTCGCCGCCTCGACGTGGACAAATTGATCGAGCCGGACGCTCTGGATATGGCTATCGAGAAGACGGGGGGTGTGCTGCGTGACTTGCTGTGGGCGCTCCACCGGGCCAGCCGGACAGCGCGATACGCTGAGGCCGACCGCATATCGGTCGAGGCAATGCATCACAGCCTGGATCAACTCAAACAACGGTACGTCAACAGCATCTACGGCAAGGAGCAGGTCACTACCGAGGCGTTGTATGGCAAGATGAAAGAGGTGGCCCAATCGCACTCTGGCAACGTGCCGATGGACGCTCCCCTCCAACAACTGCTTTATTCCCAGGCTGTGATCGAATATAACGGGCGGGGCTGGTATGACTTGCACCCACTGGTGCGCGAAGCTCTGAGCGAGATGGGGGAACTGGATGGTCTGGCCTGCTGACCTGGAAAGAAATTGGCGATTGCTACTGGACGAACTCGGAGAAGCCGAACACGGTTTTTTCCTGATCGAGTACGACCGGCGTTCGACCTGCGACGCCATCCTGCGCCGTCTCCAGGCCGATTTCGCGCGGCGCGGCTGGGAATTGCTCAAATTCTCATTTCCCGCTGCCAATTCGATCACCCAATTAAAGACCGCCTTGCAGGAACAACCGGCTCAGGCTGTACTCGTACACCTGGATGACGCCACCGAGAAGCAATTCAGTGCCCTCAACCTGGCCCGCGAGCAACTCTACGCACTACCTGCTGCCGTCATCTTTTTGCTCTCTCAGGAAACTCACACTCGCCTGCTGCAATCGGCGCACGACCTGGCTACCTGGATCGCGCCCCCCTTCCGGTTCGCTCTGCCGGAGACTGGATTGCCCCGTCTGCCCACGCCCGCCGACGATACCCCATCTGACCTGGCGGCGCAGATCGAATACTACCGTGACCTGGTCCAGCGGGCGGTGGACGCAGATGACTTGACCCGTGCCTTTGATCTGCTCCCCCCCCTGGCCGATCTCTACCTCAACGCCGGAATGTACGACGCGGCCATCCGGCTCTACCGTGCCCTGTCTCAATACTATGAAGATATAGCCGACGCGCGACGCGCCATCCTGCTCGCCCGCCAGGGGGACGTTGCGCAGGGCTGGCGTGCGCTGGCTGATTTGCAGGCCGGGCGACTTTCAGCCGATGACCGTTTGTTCTTGCAGCGCCTCTTAGATGCCGGGTTGTTTGTGGTGCAAGAATCCCCGTCTGGCGTGGTCATCGCGGACGGGATGGGACGTGAAAAACCGCTCCCGCCCAATCTGCTCCTGGCCCTGCGGGCGCTTTCGGAAAGCGTGACGACGGAATCATACAACAGCGCGGCCCTGGCTCACCTGCTCCGCACCCGCTTCGACCGGGAGGAACTGCGCACGCTCTGTTTCGACC
>CAYNVC010000410.1:0-2491 GCA_964400615.1 uncultured Anaerolineales bacterium
AGTATGCGTGCTAACTGCGCGGAGCCTCCCCCGCTTTTTGGGGGAGAGCGAAGCCGCCGAACTGCAAATAACAGGCAGCGCAGACTCACGCCTCTTGTTCTTCCGGCGCAAACCCCATCCGCCGCAGATGCGCGGCCACCCTGGCGCTCAACCCGGCCACCTCTTGCTCGATCTGCGGCAGCGGCTCGGCGTACCGCTCGGCCAGCGCCGTCACCCGCGCCGCCAACGTCTGCGCCACGCGGGCAATCGTCTCCTCCACCGCCTGCGCCAGGGCGGCCAGCCACTTGTCATCCACCAGCAGCGCCTCGACCTCGGCGGCGGTCAGCGTGCCGTAACGGGCCAGCACCCGCTCGTCCAGTTCCCTCTGGGCCGCCTTGAGCGCCCGCTCGGCCCCGGCTCGAGCTTCCAGCAGGGCCAGCGCCCGCTCCAGCGCGGCCTGCTCCTCCTCGAAACCGGCCTGGCCCTGGATTTCCCGTCGTCGGGCATGCAGGCCGGGCCTGGTCAGTTTACCCCTGTCGTTCAGCGCCTCGGACAGCAACCCCTCCTCACCGCTGTTTTCCTCGCCAAAGGCGTCCAGCTCGGCCGCGGCGGCTTCGGCGGCAGATTGCAGGCCGGCCAGGCGCTCCACCTCGGCGCGGAAAAAGCGGGCCGCCAGCAGCGCGGGCGGGAGCAGGTCGGCCTTGTACTTTTTCCGGCCCACCACCAGGTCGGGCGTCTCTTTGAGATCGGCGGACAGGGGGCGGATTTGGGCCGCTGGCAGCCAGCCGCTTTCGGCGACGGCATAGACGTCGTCCTGCATCGTCTCGTCCCAATAATCGAGCAAATGCTGGTAGAGGTCGTATGGGTCGAGCAGGGGGAGGGCCGTGTAGCGGCGCAGCAGGTCGTCCGCCAGTTCCCGAATCAGAGCGGGCGGGGACGTTCCCGGCTCGATACCCTGCAAACGGGCGCGGTGGGCCGCCCGCCAACCGTCGAAAGGGGCGCGAGCCTGCTGCCGGTAACTCTCGAAAGCGGGGTGGGCGACGACGGCGGCCTTGAGTTGGCGCGGCGGGCGGGTGACGGTCAGGTAGCCGGGCCGGTCGGCAGGGCCAAAGAGCGCGTCCCGCAGGCCAGGCAGCGCGTCCCAATAAGCGGACAGCGCGTCCACGTCCCGTTGGGGGATGCCGCCGTGCAGGTGAGCGGCGATGTCCTGCCGATCCTCCATCCCGGTGGGGGAGATGTAGCGCGGGATGTTCAGGTTATAGTCGTTGGCGGCGATCTCGCTGAACGGAACCAGCCGCGCATAGCCCGGAATCTCGCGCTGCGCCGCAAAAGTGGTCGTGATCAGGTGAATGTCCCGCTCGCGCAGGCGGTTCTTGGCCCCGTCCTTGCGAAAGCCGCCGGAGGCATCGAGCATAAAGAGACCCCGCCGGGCGTGGGCGTTCTCCTTATCCAGCACGATGATGCAGGCCGGGATGCCCGTCCCGTAGAACAGATTGGGCGGCAGGCCGATGACGCCCTTGATAAAACCGCGCTGCACCAGTGCGCGGCGGATGGCGGCCTCGGCGTTGCCCCGGAAGAGGACGCCGTGCGGCAGGATGACCGCCCCCTTGCCGCTGCTCTTGAGCGATTTGAGGATGTGCAGCAAAAAGGCATAATCGCCGTTCCGCGCCGGAGGGATGCCGTACTCGAAGCGGCCAAACCGGTCGTGGGCCGGCTCCAGGCCGCTGGTCCAGTTCTTTTGCGAAAAAGGAGGATTGGCGACCACAAAGTCAAAAGTCTTGAGCCGCCCATTCTCCTCCCAATGGGGCGTGGCGAGGGTGTTGCCCTGCCAGATGACGGCGGAGGGTTGGTTGTGCAGGATCATGTTCATCCGCGCCAGGGCGGCGGTGGCGTTATCTATCTCCTGGCCGTAGATGGTCAATCCCTTGGGAGCCTCGTCCGCCACCTTGAGCAGCAGCGAGCCGGAGCCGCAGGTGGGGTCATAGACCGTTTGCTCCTGACTGGTCGCCCGCCCCGCGCCGATGATGCGGGCCATAATGCGCGAGACCTCGGCCGGCGTGTAGAACTGTCCCTTGCTCTTGCCGCTCTGGGTGGCAAAGTGGCGCATCAGATACTCGTAGGCGTCGCCCAGCAGGTCGTCCCCGGCGGCGCGGTTGGAGCGCAGGTCTATCCCCTCAAAGATCGCCACCAGTTTGGAGAGCCGGTCAACCATCTCTTTGCCCCGGCCCAGCTTGTCCTCGTCGGCAAAGTCGGCGACGTCAATCACGCCCCTTAGATCGTTGGCGTCGGCCAGTTTGCCGATGACTTTGTTGATCTTGTCGCCGATTTCCTTATTGCCCTTGAGGCGCACCATATCCTGGAAGGAGCCGCCCTCCGGCACCATGATCGGCGCAAGTTGGTCGCCGCCATATTTATCGGAGACGTATTTGACGAACAGGAGCGTCAGGACGTAATCCTTGTACTGGGAGGCGTCCATCCCGCCGCGCAGCTCGTCGCAGCTTTTCCAGAGCGA
>CAYNVC010000411.1:0-2489 GCA_964400615.1 uncultured Anaerolineales bacterium
TGTGGAATACCGCTCCTTTTACGTCGCTAACCTGCTGCTGGTGAAAGGGAACCGTTCCCTCCTCGCTAAACTGGCCGCCCGCCCCGACGTGGCCCGCATCGAGGCCAACCCGCGCGTGCACCAATCGCTGCCGCAGCCCCAGTTCGACACACGCCTGCTGGCTCCACAGGGAATCGAGTGGGGCGTGGTGCGCGTCAACGCCGACGATGTCTGGACGATGGGTTATACCGGGACGAACATCGTCGTCGCCGGGCAGGACACCGGCTACGACTGGGATCACCCGGCACTGATCAACCAGTACCGGGGCTGGAACGGCGTCACCGCCACCCACGATTACAACTGGCACGACGCCATCCACAGCGGGGGCGGCGCCTGCGGGGCCGATTCCCCCGTCCCCTGCGACGACCACGGCCACGGCACGCACACGATGGGAACCATCGTCGGCGACGACGGCGCAGGCAATCAGATCGGCGTTGCGCCCGGAGCACGCTGGATCGGCTGCCGGAATATGGACCAGGGTATCGGCTCGCCCGCTACCTACATCGAGTGTTTCGAGTTCTTTCTGGCCCCGTATCCCGTCGGCGGCCACCCCATCACCGACGGCGTACCATCACTGGCCCCGCACGTCATCAACAACTCGTGGACCTGTCCTGCCAGCGAGGGATGCGATTGGGACACGCTGCAAACGGTCGTCGAGAACGTGCGCGCGGCCGGGATAATGGTCGTCGCCTCGGCCGGCAACAGCGGCTCCGCTTGCGGCACGGTGGGCGACCCGCCCGCCATCTACGCCGCTGCCTTTTCCGTCGGCGCGACCGACAGCAGCGATAACATCGCCGGATTCAGCAGCCGGGGGCCGGTGACGGTGGATCACTCCAACCGGCCCAAGCCGGACGTGAGCGCACCGGGCGTGAGCGTCCGCTCCAGCCAGAACGGCGGCGGCTATACTTCTATGAGCGGCACTTCGATGGCCGGGCCACACGTCGCGGGCGTGGTCGCGCTGCTGTGGTCGGCCGTCCCCTCTCTCGTCGGCGACGTGGATAGAACGGAGTGGATTCTAGAGCAGACCGCCCGCCCCCGCACCACGAGCCAGACCTGCGGCGACGATAGCCCCGGTGACGTGCCGAACAACGTCTATGGCTGGGGCATCGTGGACGCGCTGGCGGCGGTGCGTATGCCCCAAGTCGCCAAGCAGTCTGCTTTCTCCACCGCCCCACCGGTTCGTTCTATCATCTACACGCTCACTGTCACCAACACGTCAAATTTCACTCTCACCCACATCGTCCTCACTGACACCATCCCCACGAACGCACTCTTTGCCTGGGCCAGCGGGAGCTACACACATACGGGTAACGTCGTGACCTGGACGGCAAAAAGCCTGGCAAGCCAGGGGATGTTGACGGCGACGTTGGTGGTGACGGTGGAGCACCTGCCGCCAGGCACACGTGTGATCAACAGCACCTACGGAGTACACACCAGCGAGTGGCCCACCTCCGCTATGGGTTTACCGGTGGAGATGACCATCCCCTGGCCCCAGCATCATTTCCTCCCTTTCATCTCGAGGAATTGGTCATTTGGAGGAAAATAGTGGCTGACCTGGAACGATTGCGCCTCAAGGTGCGCTCTCTGCTTCACTTTTCCGACCCCGCCGACGCATTGTACGTCTATTACGCCTTTTACCACGACCCGCGCCGCACCCGGCTCTACGTCCGCGAAAACGACGCCGGTCACGCCGAGGGATTTGCCGCCGTCTGCCAGACCGGGCAACGGTTGTTCCAACCCATCGTCGTCTTGCACGCGGCGCACAGCCACACCGCCACCGACCTGCTGCGCGAGGCGTTGCTCCCCGGTCGCCCGTATTACCTGATCACCCGGCCAGGGCTGAAAAAGCCGGTCGGGAGAATTTTGGAGATCGAGCAATCTGGGATCAACCGCACCTACAGGCTCGATCTCTCCCGCGTACAGTTCAGCATCAACGTGTTGGTCGTGGCGGAGCAAGGGGCGAACGGGCTGCCCCGTTTCATCATCCGCTCGCAGGGAGAGGTGGCAGCCGAAGCGGGCCTCAACTGGACCTCGCCCCATTTTGCCGAGCTGTTCGTCCGCACCACGCCGGCCGCTCATGGGCGTGGCTGGGCCCAAGTGGTGCTGGCGGCCTGTACCACCTGGGCCGTCCAATCGGGACGGCAGCCGGTTTACATAGTCGGCGAAGATGACGAGGCCAACATCGCACTGGCCGAAAAGTCCGGTTACGTGGACACCGGTGCGCGTGAGTTCGTGGTCGAGGGCATGCGCCGCTGAATCAATTGAGGAGAGGAGGGGAGAACATGAACGTCGAACTGATCGCCGTCACCCGCTACCTGCGGGGGAACGGCACGCCGGAGGAATTGTTGGAACACGCCGGGCGGGTCTGCTACCGCAGCGCGAGCCGGGGCGATCCGGCCAAATTTCTCCAGGCCCGAGTCCGCGAGGGGCACGAGAGCCTGATCGAGCAC
>CAYNVC010000412.1:0-2456 GCA_964400615.1 uncultured Anaerolineales bacterium
TTTCGGTTCCTATTATGATGGAATGGCACAACAGTCCGGATGGTAAATGGGAGGGCTGGGCAGCATTCAACGTCTGGGGTGGCGACGGCAACTATAGCTATTACCTGGACGGCGCCGAACTCGACGAACCTAAATTCAACATCGAAGCACAACAGTGCAAAGCCTGGGGGCCGCACACGTTAACCGTTCGCTCCGGAGACGGGCAGGAATCGAGCTGGGTTGGCTCCATCGCCTACCCTGCCGCGGATAAATGCAATCCATGAGACACCGAGAGCGAATCGGAATACACCCGTGCCTGTCCGTTTGCCTCCTGCCCACTGTGTGTTAAAATTCCCCCTATGCGGAACCGACTACGCCTGCCAATCATTCTCGTCATCCTGGGCATGACCCTGCTCCCCGCCAGCGCCCAGGAGGCGGATCCAATCACCGCCTGGCAAATCGTGATCAACCAGGCTCGCCTGGGCGAGGGCCTGGCTCCCTACGGCTTTTCCAACCTGCTGGCCTCCTCGGCGCAGCGGCACGCCGACGACCTGGCGACACACCAAATTTGGTCACACACCGGCTCTGATGGCTCCACGCCCAAGCAACGCATTGCAGAAGCGGGGTACTCTGCCTGGACGTGGAACAGCGGGGATACAATCGCCGGCGAAAATTTTTGGACCGGCTACGGCACAGTTGAGGACGCAATGACCTTTTTCATGAGCGACCCACCCCACCGCGACAACATCCTCAGCGCCACCTACCGCGAGGTCGGCATTGGCGTCGCCACGGACGAGGCCGGACGCAACTATTACGTGCTCGATTTCGGCGCTCGCCCCAACGTGCTGCCCATATTCATCAACGATGGGGCAGCCAGTACAGATAATCCCCAGGTGGCAATTCGCCTGACCAACGAGGATGCCCGCCCCGGTGGGGAGGGAACCGCTTTTATGGGGCAGGCAATCGAGATCCGCATCAGCGACACACCAGAATTCGACGATCTGCCGTGGCAGGCGTGGGGACAACTCGTCCCCTGGACTCTGCCAGACTCCCCCGGCGAGCACGCCGTCTACGTCCAACTCCGCGACGCCGCCGGGCGCATCGCCGCTTCGGCAGACACCATCCTGCTCAGCACAGGCGCAGCACCCCCGCCAACCCCCATCCCGCCCAGCCCCACGCCACAGCCAACCGCCACCCTCACCCCCATCCCACCCACCGATACCCCCATCCCGCCTACCCCCCCCCCCCCCCCTGCCCCCCTCCCTCCCTCCCCCACCCCGCAGCCGGCGGAGCAACCCAGCCCCACGCCGCAGCCAACCGTCCAATCCCCCTCCCCCACCCCGCCACCGGCGGCTACCTGGGATTCTGGCAGCGCCACGCCGTTCCCTACCTGGACCCCGCTGCCGACGGCAACGCCCCAGGAGAGCGGAGAGCAACCGGCCCCAATCATCCCGCTCCTGGCGCTACAAGGGGTAGCTGCTTTACTCGGCGTCTACCTGGCCCTACGCCGCAAGTGACAGAGATTGTGACCAAATATGAGCAACCCCGGCCCAATTGGCGTCTTTGATTCCGGCGTGGGGGGGCTGAGTGTGTGGCGCGAGATCGCCCGCCAACTTCCCCACGAGGACATCGTCTACCTGGCGGACCAGGCCCACGTGCCCTACGGCTCCCGCCAACTGGCCCAGGTGCGAGAACTGGCAGCCGGGGTGACGCGCTTTTTACTGGAACAGGGCGCTAAAGCCATCGTCGTCGCCTGCAACACCGCTTCCGCTGCCGCGCTGCATCACCTGCGGCGCACCTTTCCCACCGTCCCTTTCGTGGGCATGGAGCCAGCCATCAAGCCGGCAGTCGAGCGAACCCACAACGGCGTCGTGGGAGTGATCGCCACCCAGGCCACCTTCCAGGGAGAACTGTTCGCCAGCCTGGTGGAGCGGTACGCGGGCCAGGTCAAAGTGCTCACCCAAACCTGCCCGGAACTGGTCAAAGTGGTCGAATCCGGCGCACTGGATACCCCGGCAACCGAAACACTGCTGCGCGAATACCTGTCGCCGCTGACCCGAGCCGGGATAGACCAACTGGTGCTCGGCTGCACCCACTATCCATTTCTGCGCCCGGCCATCGAGCGCATCGTGGGGAGAAATGTGGAGATAATAGACCCCGCTCCCGCCGTCGCCCGGCAGACGGGGCGCGTGCTGGCCCAACATGGGCTGGAAACCGCCCAGGGCCGAGCCGGACGGTGGATATTTTACACCAGCGGGGACACGGCAACCTTCGCCGCGTTGCTCGCCCACCTGCTCCCCCGCCACGGAAAAGAGGCTGACGTGCGACCAGCGCGTTGGCAGGACGATCAGTTGAGCACAAACTCGAGGAGACACGGATGAACAAACTCGCCAAATTCCTATTTCCGACTCTCGGACTTGCGCTCGCCGTCGCATGCCTGCCCATCGCTACCCCCCCGCCGACCGAAACGGCGACCG
>CAYNVC010000413.1:0-2454 GCA_964400615.1 uncultured Anaerolineales bacterium
CGATGTCGTGCGAGAGGTCGGCGACGAACGCGCCGGGGGCGATGCGCCAGATGACCCCCTTCATCACCGCGTGTTCCCCCTCGGTCGTTCCGAAATCGGTCAAAAGTGTGATGTATCTGATGATTACCCCCTCCCGCAATGATATAACCCTTGCTGGTCAAAAGAGTTGCGTGGCCGCCAGCCTCAAGCGTACACGCCCCGGTATTCTTCCGGCAGCAGTGCAGCGATGTGGCGCATGATGAGATCGGTGTACTGGCGCAGCTTTTGCCGCTCCACCTGGCCGGTTTCGGGCAGGCGGAAGGGCTTGCCGACGACGACCCGCACGTCGGTGCGGCGCAGCCGGGGCAGGTTGTGTTTGATTTTCTCCGTGCCCGTCACCCCCACCGGTATGATCTGCATCCCGGTATGGGTGGCGATGTAGGCCGGGCCGGTCTTGCCTTTCTGCAAAGCATAGATGCCACGGGCGCGGGTTCCCTCCGGGGCCATACCCAGCACCTCACCCCGTTCCAGCACGTTCATCGCTCCCTTGAGTGCCTTGCGGTCAACCTCGCCGCGCCGCACCCAGACTGAACCCATCAGCGCCAGCAGCGGGCCGTAGAGTGGGTTGCGCTTGTGTTTGGAGGCGGCAAAGGCGCGGATGGTGTGCGGACACACGGTCAGCAGCAGCGGAGAATCGAAAGCGGAGAGGTGATTTGTCACCATAATGTACGGCGGCTCGGTGGGAATGTTTTCCAACCCGACGAACTCGCGCCGGGTGGTCAGATCGAGTAAAAAGTCAACGATGGCGCGAACGATGCGATATATCAAAAGTTAATTCCTCCAAATTTATTCCTCCGGAACACGTCCCACGGCGATGACGTTGAAATCGGCCGGCTCGTCGCCGTAAAAGCTGAACAGCATGGTGAATGGAACAACCACGCCCGGCGCGAGTGGCCCCGCAAGTTCCAGTTGCATTTGCCGCGCTCCCGTCACCGCCCCTTGCTCGTCGTATGTGGTGGCGATGACGACCGCGCTCCCGGCGGATTGCTCGCCGCTCTCGTTCCGCACCGCTCCGCTGATTTGGAACTGTGGCCCCGTGGCCTGCCCGGCCAACTCGGATACGCCCAGCGGGACGTAGGAATCGGCCAGGGCACCGACGTCCTCGCCCCGGATGACCGTCACCTGGGGGCTGGCCCATTCTGCTGGCGGGCTGGTGAACAACAGGCTGAAAGGAGAGCGTCCCCCCGGTGGAATGACGTCCGCCGCTGCGGATGCGTCCGCCGCGGCCGCTATGTTTCCTGCTGCGTCGAACAAGGTCACGCGCACCTCTACGTTGGTGAGGCTCGAGTCGGTGGTGTTGACTATCTCGCCCAGGCACAACAAACTGCCGACCGGCGTCTCGTAGAAAGCGACCCCCCGCACGCCAAAGGGGAGTGGGGTGGGGGTGGGCAGCAACAAGCCCGGCGTTTCTTCGCTTTCGTCCTCGCCGGTGGGGATGATCAACTCTTGCCCCACCTGCAAGGATTGGGGGTTGGCGATGTTGTTGAAGGCCAGGAGCCGGTCCACGTCCACCCCATAATCCAGGGCAATGCCCAGCGGCGTGTCCCCAGACTGGACGATGTAGACGATGGGGGTGGGGGTGATGGTCGGCGTCGCTGTGGTGACGGGTGTGGGGAGGGGGGGCACGGTGGCCGGACGCCCGGCAGGCGCGGTCGGAGATGCGACGCTCGTCGGTGGAGCGCTCGTGGTTGGGGGGGCGGGTGTGATCACGTTGCTACAGGCTGCCAGCAGCAACAGCACCGCCGCCAAAGAGATGCCAGGTTTCACCTTCATCGCCTGCCAGACTCCATAATTGTGTCCTGGGGGTAGTAATGTGTGAGACGTGAAGATTATACCACATCCGCCGCCACGCGCTAGTGGGGCAAGAAAAAAGCCAAGAGGCCCAGACTGGGTTCTCTTGGCTGCAAGAGAGCGGGCGACGAGACTCGAACTCGTGACCTTCTCCTTGGCAAGGAGGTGTTCTACCAACTGAACTACGCCCGCAGTACAGAGTGCATTATACCATAACCGTGGCGGAGGCGCAAGTTGCCGATGGCGAGGGCTTTCGAAGCGGAAGGGGAACACATAGTATAGAGGGACTCGTATGCAAAGGGGCAAGGGGAATCAGGGCGGGGTTGATTGACGTGGCAGCGCCGCCGATGGCAGTTGAAACGAAGCGGAAGAGAAAAGTCGTGCCAAAAACGGTCAGCGCAGGGCGGGTTGCGGGCGGCGGAGCGACATTCGCGAGTCAACGCGATCTGGTTCAAATTGCTCGCCGGGCATCTTTTCAACAACCTGGGACAAATGCGTAGCGCAATTTGCCAAATTGCGACCTGGCAAGTCGGCAACTTGCCCTACGGGGCTTTGGTAAATTGCGACCCGGCAAGTTGCCCTACGAGGAGAGATACAAATGAAAAAGTTCATGCTCATATTGGC
>CAYNVC010000414.1:0-2430 GCA_964400615.1 uncultured Anaerolineales bacterium
GGGGAAGTGTCGGAATTGGCAGACGAGCGTGACTTAGGATCACGTGGGGCAACCCGTGCGGGTTCAAATCCCGCCTTCCCCATAGAAAAAGCTCACAATCACAGGAGGTATACCCATTTGAATATCACTACCGAGCCACTGGAGAACCGTCAACTGCGCCTCACAATCGAGTTGGACGACGAGCAAACACAACAGGCCATGCGCAAAGCCGCACGCAAGATATCGAAACAGGCCAACATCCCCGGCTTTCGCAAAGGCAAAGCCCCTTACGAGCTAGTTCTACAACGGTACGGTGAAGAAACGATCCGCCAGGAGGCGGCCGATGATATGGTCGCCCAGGTCTTTGCCCAGGCTATGGTGGAACAAGAAATCGAGCCTTACGCCCCGGCTCTATTGGAAAACACGACCCTGGATCCCATCACCTTCGAGTTCCTCATTTCCCTGTTCCCAAGTGTGGATTTAGGTGATTACCGCGCTTACCGCCTCAAGTACCCCAAGGTCCGAGTCTACAAAAAAGATATCCAGCGAGCACTGGAAGAAATTCGAGAGCAGAACGCAATTCTCGAGCCGGCCGAGCGCCCGGTGGCACTGGGAGACGGGGCCATCGTGGACATAGAAGGATGGGCCGGGGACAACCAGGTCGTCGGAGCGAACGACATGCGCATCATTCTGAACGCCGCGAGCACCGATCCGGCCCCCGGTTTCGCCCAGGCCATCGTGGGGATGGAGCCGGGCGAGGAACGCACATTCACCCTCCCTCTGCCAGACGATTTTCCCCATGAGGATCTGAGAGGCCGCGAAACCAGGTTCACGGTCAAGCTCAAAGAGGTCTACGATAGCACTCTTCCCGACCTGGACGACGACCTGGCACGCGCCACGGGCAATTTTGATTCTCTCAAAGAACTAGAAGCGTACATCAAAGAACGGTTGCGGGAAAAAGCCCAGCAAGAAATAGACTCCCAATACACCACCCAGGTCACAGATACCATCGTAGAGCAAGCCCAGATCGAGTACCCGCCGGATGCACTCGCAGAGGCATTGGACGACGTGCTCCAAGAGTTTGAGCAAGAAATAAAACAAAAGACCAGATTCTCCCTGGAAGATTACGCCCGCTTGCAGGGCAGAACACTAGAAGACATACGGGACGATCTGGAGCCAATCGCCAGGTCTCGACTCGAACGCGCCCTGGTGCTGGGCCGGGTCGTAGAACTGGAGAATCTCCAGGTAGAGGACGATGAGATAACAGAGCACATCGAGAGCATCAGCACCCGGTGGGGCGACAAGGCTGCCGATGTGCGCAAGTCACTCGGCTCAAAGACAGGGCGTGCCGGCGTTGCCAACTACCTGCTGGCCCAAAAGGCTGTTCAGAGACTGGTCGCCATCGCCAAAGGAGAGGCCCCGGAGTTAGTTATCGAAGAAACGGAGAAAGAGGAGCAAGGAGAGTGAACATGGTCGCACCGGCAGCGTTGATTCCAATGGTGATTGAGACTACGGGACGCGGCGAACGCGCCTACGATATCTATTCGCTGCTGCTCAAACAGCGCATCATTTTCGTGGGTACGCCCATCACAGACCAGATCGCCAACCTGGTCGTGGCCCAATTGCTCTACCTGGCGAGCGACGATCCAGAAAGACCCATCTCGATGTACATCAATTGCCCCGGCGGCGTGGTCTATCACGGGCTGGCGATCTATGACACGATGCAACAGGTACAGCCGCCAATTGCCACCTATGCCGTTGGAGTGACCGCCAGCATGGGCACAGTGCTATTGGCAGCCGGGACGAAAGGGTACCGTTACGCCCTGCCGCACGCCACGGTTCACATGCATCCGGCCGGCGGCAGCGCCCAGGGGTACGCCCCCGATGTGGAGATTCAGTACAAGGAGCTAAAACGGATCGAGGATCTGATCCACAACTTGCTGGCCCAGCACACCGGTCAACCGGCGGAGCAGATCGCCGCCGACTTTGACCGTGATCGCTTTATGACCGCCGAGGAAGCGGTCGAATATGGGTTAGTGGATCAGGTGCTTGAGGTAGGGGAAAAGAAGGAAAAGGAACAAGAGCAGTAATAAACAGATTAAAAATTGCGCCCAGCAGGCTTGTGCCTGCTGGGCGCGGTTTTTTATTATCAATAAAAGTCTGGTAGGTCTCTCCTCCTTTGAATCATTGTAAAAGCTGCCGGGATGGACAAGCCTTTACAGGGGAACAACATTGGTGGCCTGCAACCCCTTGGCGGTCTCTTCGATGTCGAACTCGACGCGCTGACCCTCCTCGAGTGTGCGGAAACCATCACCACTGACGGCGGAATAGTGGACAAACACGTCTTCCCCCATATCGCGGGTGATGAATCCGTACCCCTTGGCGTTGCTGAACCACTTGACGGTGCCTGTTTCTCTCTCGTTCACTTTCTGTACTCCTTATTACATAAAT
>CAYNVC010000415.1:0-2403 GCA_964400615.1 uncultured Anaerolineales bacterium
CTCGATACGCAGCGTCCCGTGCCCCTGGCAAGCCTCGCAGCGCCCACCTTTGACGTTGAAGGAAAAACGACCCGCCTTGTAGCCCCGGATTTTCGATTCGGGCAGCGCGGCGTACAGCTCGCGGATGGGGGTAAAGAGATTGGTGTAGGTAGCCGGGTTGGAGCGGGGCGTGCGTCCGATGGGAGATTGGTCAATATCAATGATTTTATCTATCTGCTCGCCCCCCTCGACCACATCGTGGTCGCCGGCCGGCTCGCGGGAACCGTGGAGCATCTGGGCCAAACGGCGGTAGAGGACATCTATCAACAGCGTGGACTTGCCGGAGCCGGAGACGCCGGTTATGCAGACGAATTTGCCCAGCGGAATGCGCACGTCAATATTCTTGAGGTTGTGCTCACGCGCTCCACGGACGATCAACTGAGCGCCGTTCCCATCCCGCCGCTGCGCTGGGATAGGGATGCTCTTGCGCCCAGAGAGATACGCCCCGGTCAGGCTCTCCGGGCAGGCAATTATATCCTCGACCGTGCCGGCGCAGACCACCTCCCCACCGTGCTCGCCCGCCCCCGGCCCCAGGTCCAAGACCCAGTCGGCGGCGCGGATGGTCGCCTCGTCGTGCTCGACCACGACGAGTGTGTTGCCCAGGTCGCGCATTCTTTGCAGCGTGTGGATGAGGCGGTCGTTGTCCCGCTGGTGCAGGCCAATGCTCGGCTCGTCCAGGACGTAGAGCACGCCCATCAATTGCGAACCGATCTGCGTCGCCAGGCGGATGCGCTGCGCTTCCCCCCCGGCCAACGTGGCGGCGCTGCGGCTCAAGGTCAAATAGTCCAACCCGACGTTGACCAAAAAGCTCAACCGGGCGCGAATTTCTTTGAGAATGCGCCGGGCGATGAGCTGTTCCCGCTCACCCAACGCCAAGTCATCAATCCACTCGAGCAATTGGCTCACCGGCCAGGCAGCGACCTCGCTGATAGAGCGCCCCGCTACCGTGACCGCCAACGCCTCCGGGCGCAGCCGCGCACCCGCGCAGGTCAGGCAGGGGCGGGTGCTCATAAACCCCTCGATTTTGCTCCTGATATAGTCCGAGTTCGTCTCCCGGTAACGGCGCTGCAAGTGGGGAATCGCCCCCTCGAAGCGGGAGGCGTACTCGCTGCGCCGGCCATCCCGGTTGATGTACAGGATGTTGATTTGCTCGTCGCCGCCGCCATAGAGGACGATCTGCTGTTGGGCGCGGTTCAACTCGCGCCAGGGCCGGTCGGTGGGAATGCCAAAATGGTCGCAGGCCGATTTGAGCATCTGCCACCAATAGCCGTCCCGGTCCTGGACGTTCCAGGCGGCGACCGCCCCATCCTCGATACTCGAATCAGGGTTGGGAACCACCAGGTCGGGGTCCAACTCCATCCGCACCCCCAGCCCCTGGCAATCGGGGCAGGCTCCGTGGGGGCTGTTGAACGAAAACGTGCGCGGTTCGATCTCGGGCAGACTGATACCGCAATCGGGGCAGGCCAGGTGTTCAGAGTAGAGCACGTCCCGCGCCGCCTCGTCCGAGAGGAGGTTGACGATCACCACCCCGTCCCCCAGTTGAAGCGCGGTCTCGACCGAATCGGTCAACCGGGAGCGAAACCCCTCGGCGGTCTCGTCCGGTACGACCAGCCGGTCAACCACCGCCTCGATGGTGTGCATCTTGTAGCGGTCGAGTTCGATCTCCTCGTCCACGTCGCGCACGCGGCCATCCACCCGCACACGCACAAAGCCAGCCTTGCGCACATCCTCGAATATCGGCTGATGGTGTCCCTTGCGGGCCTTGACCAGCGGGGCCAACACCTGAAAGCGGGTCCCGGCCTCCATCTCTAGCACCGCGTCCACGATCTGCTGCGCCGACTGTCTGGCGACCGGGCGGCCACACTGCGGGCAGTGCGGAATGCCAACGCGGGCGTAGAGCAGCCGCAAATAGTCGTAGATTTCGGTGACGGTGCCGACGGTCGAGCGGGGGTTGCGCGACCCGCCGCGCTGGTCAATCGAGATGGCCGGCGAAAGCCCTTCGATCTGATCCACGTCCGGTTTTTCCATCTGACCCAGGAACTGGCGAGCGTAGGACGAAAGAGACTCGACGTAGCGGCGCTGCCCCTCGGCGTAGATAGTGTCGAAAGCCAGCGACGACTTGCCCGACCCCGATATGCCGGTAACGACCACCATCTGGTTGCGTGGAATCTCGACGGTGATGTTTTTCAGGTTGTGCTCTCGCGCCCCGCGCACGATGATTTTATCCTGACTCAAATTTTATCTCCTTCCAGACTGAGCAATCGGCGAAAAGGTATTGTAACACAATTTGCCGCAATTTACCAAATTGCGCTACACACCAACCTCCGCAATTTGGCAAATTGCGCTACGCCGTAGGGCAAGTTG
>CAYNVC010000416.1:0-2401 GCA_964400615.1 uncultured Anaerolineales bacterium
TTGCCTCCTCTGCCGGCAAATCGAGACGGGCGTTTATCTTTACGTTTGCGCGGATGCCAATCCCCAGGTCTGCAACGGAGAAATCGAGTTGCTGCCGTTTGGGAAAATACTGTCCACAGCTAAAAATCCCCAGCCTGGTCTGGGAGTGAATCACCGAGTTGCTGAAAATCTCGAAAACGCTCTCCCGAAACTTTTTCAACAGTTCCGGCGACATGGACGGCATCTCCGGGCGGTGAATCAACCTGGTCTCGACGTATCTGGCAAAATAGCGACCATCCCCAACGTCAAAACGCTGGTATGGAATCGTGGTTCCCCACGTATCGGGCACTTTCATGCGCCCATAGTGGCTCAGGAAACCGTTTTTCGAAAGAATTTCCTCAATCTCGGCGTGAATGTTGGTCAACCGGAACGTGTTCCCATTGCGGCCAGCATAATAGAGAACAGCGCCCCAGGCAGCGCACATATCCGCGTCAAACCAATGGACATTGGTCATGTCAATCTCAATGTCCTCGAGAAAACAATCTTTCGTCTGCGCAACCAAGCGAGTCAGCGCCTCGAACCCGGCCAGGTCCTGTTCAATTGTGGGTAAATGAATCCTCACTTCTCACCTCCACGGCCATGGCGACCCTGGCTGGGAATACTGTCCGAGCGGGACATTATATCATAGTCGTGTTACATCACCGGCGGGTAGATCGCGTTCTGGGCCGGGTCGTCCTCCAGGTATAGCACGTACACAGGCTGCCCCGCCTGGTGGGTGAATCCAACCGGGCGCAGGGTGGTCGTCTCTCCCTCGTAATCCTGGCCTTGAACCTGGAAGCCGTAGTAAATCGTCCACGGGTTCCGGCCATTGACCTCGACGTTATAGTTCTGGGTCACGTCGGTGATGCGCCCCAACGCCGCCTGGCCCATCCGCAGCACGTTCAGCGTCTGCTGGGCCTTTTGGTAGCGCCAGATTATGATGGTTATTCCGGCCCCCAGGAACACCAACCCCAAAAACGCGAATATGATACCGGTGAGAAATGCAAAGGTCAGCGGGCAGCCGACCAGGGTAAAGGTGAACCCCAACAGCACAAAGACGAGCGCCACGATTGACCACCCGTCCGAGCCGAGCTTTTTCCAGACAAAGCTCCCTTTGAAGGCACGCGGCGGCGGCGGTGGCTCCGGCAGGTCTGGGATGGGCGGCGGGGCGGCGCTTGCCTCCGCTGGCGGCGGCAGCGGCCCCCCACAATTCTTGCAATTGCTACGAAACGTGGCATAGTGCGTGCCACACCAGGGGCAGATAATCATTGATACGGCCTCCGATTCAGGGGGTCCCGTTTCAGTTCGCTCAGGAACGCGCCGCTTCTCACGTTCTGTTCCAGGTGATACGTGATATAGCGCCGCATCACGCGCTCCACTTCGGCGTGCAACGCCGGTGGAGTCTGACGGGTGCGCAGTTTGGAATATGGCCCGCGCTGGCACTCTTGCAGGAACCACAATCCGGCGGGTGAGATGGGCGCGATTGGGGATTGCCTCCCGCGCCCGGCGTAACAATCCCGGCACAGTGCCCCGCCCCTTTCGGGGTCAAAGCCGTAGGGGCGTTCGTCATCCACCGGCTCGCGGGGGCGCAGCGGAACGCTCTGCTCGTGCTCGCCCACGCAAGAATCCAACCGGGGGCGGAACCCGGCCAGGCCCAACAGGTGCTGCTCGTAAAAACGGAGGCTCAGATCGGGGTCATCCTCCCCGCACAGCCAGGTGAGCAGGTGCTCGAGCAGGTCAAAGAGGGCCGGGCCGCCCTCTCCCTGGGTGAAAAAACGGTCGAGCAATTCGGCGGCGTAGCGGGCGTGTGCCCCACGCAACAGGTCGCCGCGCAGGCGGGCGTGTGGTTCGATCATCTCGGCCTGGCTGACAATGTCCCACGAGTTCTTGACCCGCGCGACGACGAAATTGGAGCGGGCGAACAGTTCGACGTGCCCCGCTTTGCGGCTGCGCGTCTTGCGTGCCCCCTTGACGATGACCTGGATTTTGCCCTGCGGCGTGCACAGAGTCAGAACGCGGTCGGCCTCGCCCTGCTTGCGCCGTTGTATCACGATTCCCTCGGTGCGATATAGCCGTTCCGCGCCCACATCTGGCCTCCCAATGAGGCATTATACCATCTCGGTGGGGAAGCGCAAAGCGGGAACGCAGGCGTCCCCGCACGCATGCGGCCAGGATGGCCGCGTTCCGGCGGGGAACACATGCGGCCAGGATGGCCGCGATCCGAGGGGGACGCCAGCATGCGGCCAGGATGGCCGCGATCCGAGGGACGGGGTAGTAACGGGTCAATCGGCTTGCAACAGCCGCAACCGGGCGACGACGGGCAGGTGATCGGATTGACCATCCCATTCGCCCACCCAGGCCGCCTCGGCCCGCCACGCGGCGG
>CAYNVC010000417.1:0-2354 GCA_964400615.1 uncultured Anaerolineales bacterium
CTGCAACTATGTAGGCCCGCTGCAAGCGCACCTCGGCTCACGCCACTTGAAAGTAGACATCACCCGAGGAGAACAAGTGCTGTATCCACTGGCAGAGCGCCCGTTGCAAGCACCCTACGGCGACTGTCCTGCCGACGTTACACTGCTGACCTACACGCTGGAGGAAATTATGGTCGAAAAACTGTGCGCCCTGATGGGGCGCACCGAACCGCGTGACCTGTACGACGTTTATTGGTTGTTCGAGCAGGGCGATGTGGATTTGAGCTTTTTACCGATCAACTTTGCCACCAAGTGCCAGCACAAAGGACAGAAACCCAACCAACTGGACGAAATCCTGACCGGCAAAGCAAAAACATTCGATAAACTGTGGACGTCCCGTCTCGCAGTCCAGGTTTCAGACTTGCCACGTTTGAACAATGTCCTGCGAACGGTGCGGCGCTACCTGCGCGGGCTGCAATTGGTCTGATCAATCGCTATGAAAACTCTATTTGCCGACAAAACACGAACCCTGTTCGCCGCGCTCGGCGCACTGCTGGTGCTCTTTATCGCCGTGCCGCTGCTGCGCACCGTCACCGCCTCCTCCCCCGCCACGCTCTGGCAGACGCTCCTGGATGAGGAGGTGCGGACCTCAATCGCGTTGACCTTTGTCGCCTCCCTGATAGCGACCGGGCTGGCCTTTGTCACCGGCGTGCCGCTGGCCTACCTGCTCGCCCGCGCCGACTTTGCCGGCAAGCGGCTGGTCGAGGGAATCGTCGCCCTGCCCATCGTCGTGCCTCACTCGGCGGCCGGCATCGCGCTGCTGTTGATGTTTGGCCGGCGGGCGCTCCTGGGGCGGGCGTTCGCGCTGTTGGGATTAAAGTTCGTCTCCGCCGCGCCGGGGATCGTCATCGCCATGCTGTTCGTCAGCCTCTCCTTCCTGGTCAGTTCCGCGCGGGAGGGGTTCGAATCGGTTGACCCCAGGCTGGAGCGGGTCGCCCGCACGCTGGGCGCTTCCCCCTGGGCCGCCTTCTGGCGCGTCGCCTTCCCGCTGGCCTGGCGCTCCATCCTCTCCGGCATGATCCTGATGTGGGCGCGGGGGCTGAGCGAGTTCGGGGCGGTCGTCATCCTGGCCTACCATCCGATGGTCGCGCCCGTGCTCCTCTACGAGCGGTTCGAGTCCTTTGGCCTGGCCTATGCCCGCCCGGTGGCGACTTTGATCATCCTCATCTGCCTGGTGACGTTCGTCGCGCTGCGGGCGGTCGCCGGGAAAAGGAGGGCAGCGTGAAAAGTTTGGGGAAAGAAACCGGGTTTTTCGGAAAAAACCCGGTTTCTCACCTGCAAGTGCGCGACCTGTGGGTTGACCTGGGCGAGTTCCACCTGCGGGAGGTTGACCTGGACATCTCGCCCGGCGAGTATTTCGTCATCCTCGGCCCGACCGGCGGGGGCAAGACGGTGCTCCTGGAGACCATCGCCGGGCTGCACCCGCCGCGCCGGGGACACATTCTGCTGGACGGGGAGGAGGTCACGGCCACACCCCCGGAGCGGCGCGGGGTTGGATTCGTCTACCAGGATTACGCCCTCTTCCCCCACCTGAACGTGGCGCAGAACATTGGGTTCGGGCTGGAATTGCGGGGCGAGGGACGGGCCGCCATCGAGAGGCGGGTGGACGAGATGGGGCGGCTGCTCTCGATTGATCACCTGTTCCACCGCCGCCCCGGCACGCTCAGCGGAGGGGAACAGCAGCGGACGGCGCTGGCGCGGGCGCTGATCGTCGAACCCCGGCTGCTGCTCCTGGACGAGCCGCTCAGTGCGCTCGACCCGGCCACGCGGGAAGAGTTACAGCGCGAGTTGGCCCGCCTGCACGCTGAATTGGGCACCACCACGGTGCACGTGACGCACGATTTCGAGGAGGCGGTGGCGCTGGGAGACCGCATCGCGGTGCTGAACGCGGGCCGGGTGGTGCAGGTGGGTTCGCCGGAGGAGATTTTCCGCCGCCCGGATTCCGAGTTCGTGGCCCGCTTTGTAGGAGTGCGCAACATCTTTCAGGGCGACCTCTACCCCGGCGATGATGGCTACAAGCTGCTCGCGCTCGCGGGAACACAGATCGCCGTGGTGACAGAGATGACCGGGCGGGTACACGTTTCCATCAGGCCGGAGGACATTTTCATCTTCCAGGAGCCGCTCCGTTCCAGCGTGCGCAACTCGTTCCGTGGCCGCATCGTCGAGATCGCCGACCGGGGGACGCTGATCTATGTCACCGTGCGCGTGCCCCCCGACCTGACCTGCGTCATCACCCGCCGCTCGCTGGAAGAGCTGGAACTGGCGGAGGGGCAAGAGGTCTGCGTCGCCTTCAAGGCCTCGGCGGTGCACGTCTT
>CAYNVC010000418.1:0-2343 GCA_964400615.1 uncultured Anaerolineales bacterium
TTTTTCCACCATCTCGCGTGTTTGCCGCTTGAGCGACTTGCGCTTTTTACGATAGTTCTTTTCCGTCACCCGCCCGGCCTCGAAATCGGCGTCCAACGCGGCAATTTCTTCCACCAGCGGACGCGCTCGCGCCGGGATAGGCCCGGGCGCCGGGGAGCGGTACATCCAGTAGACCAGTGCCACAGCCGCCGCCAGCGCCAGCAGCCCAACGCTGGCCTCCTGCGCCGTGCTGTTGGTTGGGGACGAATTCGTCTGGGCGGGAGCCTCCGCTACCGGCGGCCCGGCGACCAATTCAAAGGCCAGCGGCTCCCCCACTGCCAGCGGCCCGGCGGTATAGGAGAGGGCCGGCCCCATCTGGGTGTCCATCATCCCGCCCGGTATCACTCCCGGCCCTTGCAGTTCTATGCCCTGCGCCGAAAGCAGAATCACGGCCGAGGCCACCGGCACGTCAAACGTGCGCTCTATCTGCATTCCCTCCCGGTAATCGAGTTCGTAGCTAAAGAGCACTTTGGCCGTGACGTCGCCCGGCAGCACCGGTTCCGTGTCGGCAAAGCCCTCTGCCTCTTCCACGAACCGCTCCCCCAGACCGGGGCCATCGAACTGCAACGCCTCGGCCCCAGCGGGCAGGGTGACGTGCAACGTGGTGCGCTGCCCTGTCTCCGGGTTCTCCACTCCCACAAAAGTCCGGTCGCCGGTGTTGCCGACCAGCCGGTACTCGCCCACTCGCACGCGCCCCCCGGTGACGGTGACGAACAGGTGCGCCTGGGTAATCTGGACGTCGGACTGATCGTCCGTCGTCTCGTAAATTGTCACGGGCAGGCTGATCTCTTGCTGCTCGGGCACCGCCGGCACGGCGGGGACGACCTCGGAGACGTACTCGATTCCCGCGTAGGTTACGCCCGCCATCAGCAGGTCATCGTCCGCCAGTTCAAGACCGTCGAAGCGGAATGTGTCATCTGTGCTCAAGGTGGTGGTATAGGTCCCGCTCTCGGTCATCCCGGAAAAAACGTGGAGCACCACGTCCAAATCGGCAGGTACGGTTCCTCCGGCAGTGCCGTTTGTCACCTGGCCGACCACCGGAATTCCGCCGGATTGCGGGGCAGGCGACCAGGCGATTGTCAGCAGGATGAGAGCGTAAAACGCCAAACGTGGTCTCATTCCGCACCTCCTGGCAGGCGGGTTCCGCAGCCGGGGCAGAAACGGTCGTTGGGGCCGACGCGCCGCCCGCACTGGGGGCAAAAGTTCACCGCCTCCACCGATCCTCTGCTCCCTTGCTCCACCGCTCCGCTCCTCTCCCGCTCATCCATTCCCCCGCCGGCCCACACGCCAGACCGCGCTTGCGCGACCCAGGACTCGATTTTGCGATCCACGTCCATCCCCGTCTTGCGAAACGGTCGCGCCAGGTACGCCCCCACGGCCAGGGCGCAAGCGATTCCAACAAGGACTGTTCCGATGCCCATCAACTCCTCCAACCCGCTTGCAAACTCTTATTTATCCAACAAGCTATCCAACTCTTCTCTCAGCACGCTCGCGCTCACCGGCCCGACGTGAATGTAGGCCACGTTGCCGTCGCCGTCCACCACAAAGGTCTCCGGAACGCCGGTGACACCATAGAGAGGAAAGATAGCGCCATCCATATCCATTCCCAACGGGTAAGTAAGCCCCAGGTTAGAGATCGTCCCCTCCACGTCGCCCCGCTCACCCTCTGCCTGCACAGCGATGCCGACAAAGACCACGTCCTGTTCCTGGTACTCGTCCCAGACCGCCTGAAAGTCGGGCAACTCTTGCTCACAGGGCGCACACCAGGTGGCCCAAAAATTGACCACCGCCGCCCGTCCCTCGAAATCGGAAAGCACAAAGGTCGAGCCGTCCATCAGGGTGAGCGTGAAATCGGGGGCCGCGTGCCCCACACGGGGACGTCCCGTCGAGACACCGCTCCCCTGCTCCGCTGCGCCGCCGCTTCCCTGCTCCACCGCGCCGCCGCCCGTCTGCCCAACCGATCCACCGCTCCCCCACATTGCTGCGACTGCCGCGATCAACAAAAGTGATACCACTGCTATCCCAACGGTCGCACCGATGTTCCTGCGCCGCGCCGCCGATGCGGGCAAACGCGCCGCCCGCGCCGCCGGCCACAGAGCCACCGCACCACCGAGCAGCACGGTCAAACCACCCAGCCAGAGGAAAGAGGCCAACGAGTTGATAAAGACCTTGAACGTGGCCGTCGCGCCGCTCTTGTCCCACCCGGCCAGGGCAACGTACAAATCCTCACGCAACCCGGCCCGCAGCGCAGGCATAGCCGCGGTCTGATCCACAAAAGCAGGGTACTGATCCATACTGGGGCGC
>CAYNVC010000419.1:0-2317 GCA_964400615.1 uncultured Anaerolineales bacterium
TCGCAGGAAGGAGGCGCGCAGCATGCGTGAACTCGCATTCAAGATCAGAGAGCGGGCCGGCACATTGGTGGAAGAGATCGCAGCACGCGAGGTCGAGTCGTTGTCCCCGGCCTGGCGTGCCACCGTGGAGGACGGCCTGGAGGCCATAGCCGTTTCCCTGGAAAGCGGAGACGATGCCGGGTTCCTGCGCTTTGTTCGCAACGCGGTGGATGGGCAAAGGGAAGGGGAACTCACGTCTGCCCAGATGTGTCACATCCTCTCTGCCCTGGAACAAGTCCTCGTGCCGTTGGTAGATACGGTGGCTGCCGCCACTTTCTTGTGGCGTCTCTTTTCCCAGGCCCGCGCGAACCTCTCCCGGCTCACTGCCAGGCCAGAACTCGAGCAACTCGTCTCCCGTCTGCCCGTGGGTGTCTTTCGCGCGATGTCGGATGGGAGAATCGTAGAGGTCAACCCGGCCTTTCTCGAGATCGTGGGTTACAATTCGCTGGATGAGATCAACCGCGCCGGCGTCTCTGCCCTTTACCAGAACCCCGCCGACCGTGATCGCGTGTTGGATCTGCTGCGCCAGGGGCCGGTCGTTGACTTTGAGACCGTCTTCCGTCGCCCTGATGGTAGCCTCGTCCCGGTTTCGATCACCGTGCGCGCGAGCGGTGGTGCGGAAGATGGCCCTCAATTATTGGAGGGAATCGTCGAGGACATCACCGCCCGCAAGCGTGCCGAGGTCGAACTGCGCCGCCTGTCACGGGCGGTGGGGGCGACCAACGACGCGGTTGTCATCACCGATGTGGATGGCCGCATCATGTTCGTCAACCAGGCATTTGAGGAAATGACCGGCTACACTCACGCCGAGGTGCTGGGACAGAACCCGCGTATCCTCAAATCCGGGATTCAGCCGGACGAATTGTACGCCGAGATGTGGCGCACCATTGTGGCCGGAGAGGTCTGGCGGGGCGACGTGACCAACCGGCGCAAGGATGGCACGTTGTACGAGGCTCAATTGACCATCTCCCCGGTGCGCAACGAGGATGGGGAGGTCGAGCAGTTCGTCGCCGTCCAGCGCGACGTGACCGAACAGAAACGGGCCGAGCAGGAACTGGAAGCGCAACGGGCTTTTCTCCTCCAGGTGATAGATACCGCCCCCAGCTTTATCTTTGTCCGGGACCGCGAGGGACGGTTTGTGTTGGCTAACCGGGCGGTTGCCGAGTCGTATGGCACGACCCCCCAGGACTTGGTCGGCAAGACCGACTCTGACTTTAATCCCAATGCGGAGCAGGTCGCCAGGTTCCTCCGCGACGACCGCCGGGTTATGGATTCCCGGCAGGAAAAGGTCATTCCAGAGGAGCGCATCATTGGGGCTGCTGGTAACGAGCGTTGGCTCCAGACCGTCAAGCGCCCGCTCGTGGACGATGATGGTGTGGCCCGGCGCGTGCTGGGGGTCTCTAGTGACATCACCGCCCGCAAGCGGCTAGAGCTGGCGATGCAGGCTTCGTTGGAACGCCGCGCCCGCCAGGTACAGACCGGCACCGAGATTGCCCAAGAGATCGCCGCTGCTTCTGCTTTGGATGAACTGTTTCGCCGCGTCGTCACGCTGATCAAGGAGCGGTTCGATTACTACCATGCCCAGATATTCCGGTACGAACCGGCGCTGGACGCTGTGGTTCTGGTGACCGGCTACGGCGAGACCGGGGCCGCGATGTTGGAGGAGGGGCATCACCTGGTCATGGGGCGTGGCGTGGTGGGAACCGCTGCCGCCACCGGGCAGCCCGTTCTGGCCGCCGACGTGACCCAGGACGAGGATTGGATGCCCAACCCTCACCTGCCGGAGACGAAAGGTGAGCTGGCTGTGCCGATTAAATTGGGCGACCAGGTACTGGGTATCCTCGACGTGCAGAGCCGGGTTGCCGGTGCATTGACCGGGGAAGACCAACTCTTGTTGGAGGGCCTCTGCGGGCAGATTGCCATCGCCATTCAGAATACCCGCCTGCGCCAGGAGATGGAGGAGCACCTGCGCGAGCTAGAGCACCTCACCCGCGCCATGAGCCGCGAGGGATGGGAGGCTTTCCGCCGCGAAGCCGGCCCGACCGGCTACCTGTTCGATCAGACCGACGTCGTCCCGGCCAACGATTTGTGGGTGCCCGAGATCGAGATGGCGGTGGAAAAGGAAAGTATCGTCTTGCCGACTTCGTCCCAGCCGGCGGCAGTTGCTCCGCTCACCGTGCGCGGCGAGATCATTGGCGTGCTGGGAGTCCAGGACGATCCACTGCACCCTCTGTCGCCGGACGATCTGGCGCTGGTGGAGGACGTCTCGGAGCAGACG
>CAYNVC010000420.1:0-2305 GCA_964400615.1 uncultured Anaerolineales bacterium
TCCAGTCCGTGCTTGTCCGTGCCCACTAAAATCACTTATAGATCATCCACGCTAAAGCTATCTGGCAGTAACGCGCCCACGGTTGTCTCCCGGTAACTGCCCACGCTGTCGGCAATCAGCACGATAATCTCCGTCCCAAACTCTCTCAGAGTCTGGCGGCAGGACCCGCAGGGAGAACCGCCGTTCTCGGTGACTACCGCCAGCGCCACAAATTCGCGCTCCCCCTCGGAAACCGCCTTTACGACCGCTGTGCGTTCGGCGCAGGTACACAGCGGGTAGACGGCGTTTTCGACGTTGCAGCCGGTATAGACCCGGCCGGACTTGCCCAGCAACGCCGCCCCCACCTGGTAGTGAGAGTAGGGGGCGTAGGCCATCTCTCGCGCCGCAGCGGCCCGCCGGATCAGGTCGGCACGGTCGAAATCGTCACCGTTCATCGTCACCTGGCCCACCCACTCGGGCCGGCGCACCGTAGACCAGCGCCCCGGCGGGCACGTCGTGGGTCACGACCGCTCCGGCCCCGGTCTTGGCTCCTCTGCCAACCCGCACCGGAGCGACCAACATCGTGTCCGAGCCGATAAAAGCACCTTGCTCGATCACGGTCTCGTGTTTGTGTGAGCCATCATAGTTGCAGGTGATGGTTCCCGCGCCGATGTTCGCCCCGGCTCCAACCTGGGCGTCGCCCAAATAGCCAAAGTGCCCCATCTTGGCTCCCTGCCCCAGAACCGAGTTTTTCATCTCGCCAAAGTTCCCCATGTGGGCACCCCGGCACAGGCGCGCCCCCTGGCGCAAGTGACCATAAGGGCCGATGTCGGCTTCATCCTCCATCACCGCCTGTTCCAGCACCGAGGCCAGCACGCGGCAGCGGTCGCCGATCTGACTGTCAACTATGGTCGAGTTGGGGCCGAGGTGGCAGTGTGCGCCGACCACCGTCTGGCCGCGCAGGCAGGTGTTGGGCCACACGACCGTATCCCGTCCGATAGTCACGTCCATCTCGATGTAGGTGGTAGCCGGGTCAACGAGGGTCACCCCGGCGAGCATCCAGCGCTCGTTGATGCGGCGGCGCAGCACGCGCTCCGCCTCGGCCAGGTGTACCCGCGTGTTGATCCCCAGAGCCTCGGTTGGATCTGCGGCAACCTCGGCCTCGACCCGCAACCCTGCGGTGCCGGCCATCTCGACCAGATCGGTCAGATAATATTCTCGTTTGGGGAGACTGAGGGGGATCTGGTCTACGTGTGCCCAGAGCCAATCCGCAGCGAAGCAGTACGCGCCAGTGTTGAGTTCCCGCACTGCCAGCTGCTCCGGTGTGGCGACCGCTTCCTCGACTATCTTGAGCACGGCTCCACTGGCGTCGCGGATAATGCGCCCAAAACCGCGCGGGTCATCGGCCTGCACGGTGAGCACTGTGAATGGGCCTGGGTTGTGCCGCTGCCGTTCTACCAGCCGGCCCAGCGTCTCGGCGGTCAGGAGCGGCATGTCGGCGCAACTCACCAGTACCAGGTCGCTCTGCCCACGGAGTACATCTCTGGCCTGGAGCACGGCGTGGCCGGTGCCCAATCGCTCCGCCTGCTCGACAAAAGTAGCCGCGTTGCCGACCGTCTGGCGCACGGATCGAGCGCCGCGCCCCACCACCAGTACCGGGGGAGCGTCCGCCAACTTCCGCGCCGTCTCTACTGCGTGAATGACCAGTGGATGCCCGCACAGGGGATGCAGCACCTTGGGCAGGTCCGATTTCATGCGGGTTCCCTGTCCGGCTGCCAGGATCACAACCGCTAGTTTCACCTCTAGTTGCCTCCTTGGGCCAAAAGTGGCTGTGTTGTGCCGCCGGGGAAGCACAAAACAGCCACAGAATTGATCGCCTCACGTCCTATGGGGATTTATCAGATGGGGCGGTAGGATTCGAACCTACGATACACGGATTCAAAGTCCGTTGCCTTACCACTTGGCCACGCCCCAATAGATAGATTAGGTCGCTCTATTCAATTTTACCACATTCCCCCCGTGGTGACAAATCGCCTCACCAGGTGAGGCAACGGTGTCACCATCACTACAGGGGAAGTTTGTCAACCGGCCCCGCTTTTTTGTGTGCCTTCTCTAGCTGCTCACGATCTGATCCTACATAGATTCTGAGCATCAAGGCCAACGTCGCAGATGACCACCCCGCCAGCACTCGCAGCCGCTCGGCGTCGCCGTCATTGTCGAGCCAGAGAGTGGCAAAGGTGCGCCGGAAGAGATGTGGATGCACTCGCTCAATCCCCGCTGCTCTGGCTCGCTTCTTGATTGCCCGATAAATCCCCTCCTTTGCCAG
>CAYNVC010000421.1:0-2295 GCA_964400615.1 uncultured Anaerolineales bacterium
GGGATAGCTCTGTACCCGCACCAGTCCATTCAGTTTGGGGATATAGTGGAAAACCTGGACGTGATAGTAGCCAAATCGCTCTTTGACGAGAGTGACGGCGCGGCGGTAGAGTTCGTCCAGGGTGGGGGCGGAGGCGATCTCTTGGGCCAGCCCGGCCGCGAGTTGGATTTGGAAGACGCGGTGTTCGTATGTTTCGTCCTGCTCCTGTTCCAAATCCATGCGCCCGGAGGCGCTGCGGGCGACGATGGCTATGCTGATGGGTTCCCCGGTGCTGCCCAGCACGGGAAATGTGGTCAGGTGGGCCTGGAACGTGGTTCCGTCTTTGCGCTTTTGGCGTGCTTTTCCACTCCAACCGCCGGCTAACGTTTGGGGTAATAGTTGCTCTGTGAGAATCGGGATGTCCTCGTCCGGCCAGACGCTGGATAATGGCAGGCCATCCATTTCTTGCTTTTCATAGTCGTAGCCGAAAACCTGGTAGCATACGCTGTTGCTGTAGGTTTGGTATCCCGCCAGGTCACTGATAAAAATGGCGTCCAACGCATTCTCGACCAGAGTGCGGAAGACGGTCGGTTGTTTTTCTAACCCGTGGCGCGTGGCGGGAACCGCTCGCGAGAGCGCGGGCGCGTTATCCGGCATCGTTGGAGGGCCTGGCAGCCCGGAAAACAGTCCTTCCAGTTGGAGCTTGATTTCTTGGTTATTCGGCATGATTCACCAACTCCCTGGCGAGCGCGCGATACTGTTGAGCGCCCCTGGTGTTTGGTTCGTAAAGTGTGATTGGTTGACCAAAGACGGGACTTTCCTTGAGTTTGGTGTCAACTTCGATGATGGTCTTGAAGAGTACCGGCTCCATTCCCTGTTGCATCTGGTCGAGTATGAGGTTGCAGATTCTGTTGCGCCGGTCATACATCGTCACCAGCACGCGGTACGTCAAGCGGGGGTTGGTTCGCTCGCGCACCAGCGCCGCCAGGTCTATGGTCTGGCGCAGCGAGTGGACGGCATAGTATTCGCATTGAACGGGGATGACGAGCAGATCTGCCGCGGTCAGGGCGTTGAGGGTCAGTGTGCCGAACGAGGGCGGGCAATCAATCAGGACGAACTCGTAGAAAGCGCTTCCCATAGCATCCAGGCCGCGCTTGAGGTAGAACTCGTAATTTGGCCGCCCGTAGAGGATTTTATCCAGCACGGCCAGCCCGCGTTTGGCGGGGATGATGTCCAGGCCGAACGTCTCGCTCTCGCGGCTGACGCTCACCAGCGACGTGTTGCCCAACAGGGCGTCGTCCACCGTGTAGCGCAGGTCATCCGGATCCAACCCCAGCGAGAGAGTGAGGTTGGTCTGGGGGTCCAGGTCAATGAGCAACACGAGTTGCCCCATCTCGGCCAGGCACGCCCCCAGAGAGAGGCAGGTCGTGGTCTTGGCTACACCACCTTTTTGGTTGCTGATAGCGATGACTTTCATAACAATTCGGGTCACACTGTCCGTCAATCAGGATAGGGGCAGGTCTGATAATCCGCTCCCACGATCAGGCGAAAGCCATACTCGGACGATTCCGCCGCCTGATGGATCACCTGGTCATCTGGAATTTGGAACATTTGTTGCAGGTATCCGGCCCCGCTGCCCTTGCTTCGCTCGCCAAAGATGATCAGCCGGGTGTGAGCATAGTGATGCCTGTCAGGCTCGCCGGTCACGGCCGGGAACCCGGCCCGGTACAGCCGGTCCACCGCCAACTCGTCCCATCCGGGGTTGTCGGTTCCGTTCCACACCTCGACCGTCATATAAGTGCGCCCCATCCGCGCCTCTGGGGGCGGGGCCATTGCTTCGGTCAACATCGGTTGGATGTTTTCCCATTGGGGTAAAAAGACCGCCCCGCCGTAGGGCGTCGTCCACGGCGTCACCAGACCTGGGCCGATGTTGTAAAAGCGCACGTTACGGTCATCCAGCGCGAGTGCCATCTGGGCCAGCCTGGCAATTTCGGCGAACGTCAGGTCGGTTTCGACCATGTCGTGTCTCTGCTTCCACAGTGCCGGGACCTGCGTCAACAGCCCTATGTTACGCGCTTTATGCCAAATGCCCTGGAGTACCTGCTGCTGGCGGCGCTCGCGGGAAAAGACGCTGGTCGTCTTGCGCGAGCGGGCGTACCAGAGGGCGTGCTCGCCGTCCAGGTGCAGCATTCCCGGTTCAACGGTCAAGATGGGGTACTCGCCGTTCTCGTCTGGATAGGGCCAATGGTCGCTGAGCCGGCAGTGCACGGGGACATCTATCCCACCAATGGTATCCACTATGCCGATCAACCCGTC
>CAYNVC010000422.1:0-2281 GCA_964400615.1 uncultured Anaerolineales bacterium
GTAGTAGCGGCTTGAGCCGCTTTTGAGCCTTTTGGACGGCTGAAGCCGTCACTAGAACAAAAACGCCAGTGTCCAGAATTACTCGAGTCTGGCGAAATTCGCTGCTACTCCTCGTAAAACACGAGCGAAAACTTGCCGCAGAGGATGACGTCGCCGCCGCGCACGCGGGCCGGTTGGCCGGGCGTCACCGGCACGCTGTTGACGAATGTGCCGTTGGTGCTGTTCAGGTCGTCCAGCAGAAACCCATCTGGCCCGTGCAGCAGCCGGGCGTGGTGACGCGAGACTCCTGCCTGGCCGCCACCATAAGGCCCCAGGTCTACGTCGGGCGGGGGGACGTGCGGGTCGCTCCGCCCGATGATCACCTCATTTTTGTCTGGAATGTAGAGCATCGCTCCCGTGCCCAACACGACCAGGCGCGGGCCGAACGCGACGCCGGGGGCGTCCAGGCGGGTCGTGGCGGTTGGCAGGGGCGTGTCTCGTGAAGGTTCCATCATAGTCCTGCCAGTGGCCCCGGGCTGTCGAGAGAGGTCATCCAGCAGTGCTTCCATAGTTGGATAACGGGCATCGGGATCGCGCTCCAGCGCCCGCAGCAAGATGGCTTCCAGTTGAGGTGTGATGAGCGGGTTGAGATGGCGGGGCGGGATTGGGTTCTCGCGCAGGCGGCGCAGCATCATCTCGATGGGGGAGTCGGCGTCGAAGGGAAGTCGCCCGGTCAAAAGCTCGTAGAGCACGATTGCCAGGCCATAGATGTCGGTGCGATGGTCAACCTCGTCACCGGCGGCCTGTTCGGGCGAAAAGTACGCCGGTGTGCCGATACTGACGCCGGGTTGGGTGATGCCCCGTTTCCGGCCCAGTAGTTTGACCAGGCCAAAGTCGGCCAGCAAGGGCCAATCTGGACGGGCCAGCAGAATGTTGGCCGGTTTCACGTCGCGGTGTACGACTCCTTGCGAGTGGGCGTAGGCCAGGGCGTGGCCCACGGGAAGGATCAGCGTCGCAACATCCGGCCACGGCTGCGGTTGCCCGGTCAGGCTGGATTTGAGGGTGCCGCCGGCCACGTACTCCATCACGAAATAAGCAATGTTCTCCTTCTCGCCATAGTCGTAGATGGTGAGGATGTTGGGGTGACGGAGAGCAGCGATGGCTTTGGCTTCGCGGCGGAAACGGGCCAGGAACTCGGTTCCGCTGCTTTCGGCAGCGTGCATGATTTTTATCGCTACCCAGCGCTCCAACTGGGGCTGGTAGGCGCGATAGACGGTCGCTGCGCCGCCGTGGCCGATTTCCTCGGCGATCTGGTAGCCGCCGATTGTTTGTCCAATCCAATTGCTCATCTTCTCACTCCCTGGTGACAAGTCTACTGTAATAATGGCTAATGTGCAAGTGGGGCAAGTTGGCAACTTGCCCTGCTGCGCGGGTGGAGCGAGTTGCCCCGTGTGGCAAGTTGCCAACTTGCCCTACTGCATTGGTGGAGCGAGTTGCCCCGTGGGGCAAGTTGGCAACTTGCCCTACTCCATCTCCACCACGACCACGCCAATGTTATCCTCGCCGCCGGCGCGGTTGGCTGCGTCTATCAGCGCGTCACACGCCTTTTGGGGGCTGCGTGCGGTCTCGACGATGCGCTGAATCTCGTCGTCGAGCACCATCTCCCATAGCCCATCCGAACACAGCACCAGCACGTCCCCGTCCCGCAGTTGGCGCGTGAATATGTCCACTTGTACGTTTTCCTCGTGCCCCAGGCAGCGGTAGATTTGGTTGCGCTGGGGGTGACTGCGTACTTCTTCCGGTTCGATGACTCCGGCGTCTACCAGGCGGGCCACCAGCGAGTGATCTTGGGTGATCTGTTCCATCTGCCCCTCGCGCAGCAGATAGGTGCGGCTGTCGCCGACGCCGGCGATGGTCGCCACGTCCCCGATGATCAGCGCGGCGGTCACTGTCGATCCCAGGTCGCTGCCTTTCGCCTGCCCGTGGCGCAGGAGCGCGTCGTTGGCCTGGCGTATGGATTGGGCCAGCATCTCGCCGGGTACATCCTCGGTCGTCAGTTTGCGGGTCGTCTTTTGCAGGTCGGGCAGCACCTGGGTCTTTATTATCCAGTCGGTCACAATTTTGTTGACCGTGCGGCTGGCTAGATCGCCCGCGTCGTGGCCGCCCATCCCGTCGGCAACCAGGTAAAATCCGACCGGCACTGTGCGCCCGTCTTGCTCTTTGTCGAACGTGAACGTGATCACCGCGTCCTCGTTGCGGGGATGCTTTTGGCCCGGATGTGTCGCCTGCCCGTGAGTTGGTT
>CAYNVC010000423.1:0-2280 GCA_964400615.1 uncultured Anaerolineales bacterium
CCGGGCGAGTTGCGCCGCCTGCCCCAGGCTACCGTTTACACACTCGACCTGCCCGGCCACGGACGTTCGGAGGGAAATGGTTGCGACACTATTATTGACTATGCGAAGACAGTCGCGGATTTCCTCACCGCGATCAAAGTCGAGCAAGCTGTCATCGTGGGCCACTCGATGGGTGGCGCTATCGCCCAAACGCTGGCGCTGGACTTGGCCGGCCGTGTGGCCGGGCTGGCGCTGGTGGGAAGCGGGGCGCGGCTGCGCGTGGCCCCCGCCATCATCGAGGGCATCCAGAACGACATGGAGGGCAGCGCCAGGCTCATCACCCAATTTGCCTGGTCGCCGGACGCTCCCCCCACACTGACCGAATTGGGAAGACAGGCGATATTGGAAACCGGCCCCGCCGTGCTCCGGTCCGATTTTGCCGCCTGTGACCGCTTCGACGTGATGGAACGGCTGGCGGAGATAAAAGTCCCCACCCTGGTCATCGCCGGCAGCGCCGACCGGCTCACCCCTCCCAAATACGCCCGCTTCCTGGCCGACCACATCCCCCAGGCGAAACTGGTGCTGATAGAGGGTGCAGGCCACATGGTGATGTTGGAACGACCGGCAGAGGTAGCAAAGGCGTTGAACGAGTTCCTGCCCACACTGTAGAGGAGGCGTCCCATGCACAAATTCATCCGCGCATTACTCAGGCCGCTCAATCTCTACGTTGCGCTGGCGCTGTTGGCCGCCAATGGACTGGCCTGGGCAAGCGCACTCGCACCCACCGGCCCCACCTACGTGGCCGAGCCGGTGTTGGAACCGGACCTGGCCGACCTGCGGAGCCGTCTGCGGGAGGGCGGCCACAGCGGCGAACGGTTCGAGCTACACGTCACCGGGCAGGAGGCGGCCGAGAGCATCGCCTGGTTCCTGAACAACCATCCCGAAATTCCATTCCAGCACCCGCGCATCCAGTTCCACCCCGACGTGGTCGAGGCGTGGGGAGACGTGGAGGTATTGGGAATGCAGCTCTCCATTCACGGCCAGGCGACGATGGTGCTGCAAAAAGGTGTCCCCATCGTCACGCTGACCGACATCAGCGTGGCCGGAGCTCCCGTGCCAGGGTTCGTGCTGCAAGCGGTTCAGGATGCGGTGTACGCTCAAGTGGATCTATCAGAGCGTAAATTGCCCGTCATCTTTGAGACGCTGGAACTGCGCGAGGGGGAAGCGGTCGCCAGCGGGACGATCCGCTGATTAAGAACACGGATCGGCAGGATTAACGGATCGGGGAATTGCAGCAAGAACACGGATTGGCAGGATTAACGGATCGGGGAATTGCAGCAAGAACACGGATCGGCAGGATTAACGGATTGCAAGAACACGGGTTTGCAGGATTAACGGATCGGCGGATCACGGAGTGACGAGTGCAAATAACACCACCGCCCCAAGCGCCACCAAACAGGTCGGGAATCCCACTAGCGCCAGGATGACGATCAGCGTAATGGGAAAAATCCGCCCCGAACGGACCAGTCGCTCCGCCCCCGATTCCTCGGCCGTCACCTGGGGCGCGGGCAGTGCCTCGGCGCGGCGGGCCAGCGCCAGCAGGTCATCGAGCCACGCCTGCGCCTCCTCCGGCTCGACCCCATACCGGAAAAGGTTCTTGTTGCGGTAGAGACGCAGGTAGAACGCGCCCGGCTGGAGGAACAGTTGCGGCATCAGCACCCAGCCCTCCCCCGCCCGCATCAGCCGCAGGAGCAGCGCTTTCGCCTCCGGGTCGGCCAGCAGCGCACGCGCCCACTCCTCATCCAACGCGAATATGCGTAACTCGGCCAGATCGGGGTCGTCGAGCGATAGCGGCTCGCGCCCCAGCATCCCCGCCACGGTCAGGCTCGTCCCGCTCTTTTCGGCGATACCCAGACGGGTCTGGAGCGGCGTGCCGACGTACAGCTCGAGTGTCGGGCCACGATAAAAGCGGGCTGTGACCTCCCGCCCCTGCACGTCCCCCTGGTACTGCCGCCCACTGAGCATGTACGCGCTCCCAGTCAGCCCCCAGGGGGTGAAAAGTGAATCGAGCCAACGCTTGCGGCGGTAAAACGTCCACGCCAGCGCACCAAACCCACCGCCGAACATGATGAGCAAAAACAGGACTGCCGGTATGATCAGCACCCAGATACTACTGTTATGGTTGGTGTAATACCACAGGGGAACGAAAATCAGCACGCATGCCAGCGGAACGGCGATCACGGGGGCAAACAGGCTGACTATCAGACCGCGCACGTAATCTTTGGACTGGGCCTGGAGTAG
>CAYNVC010000424.1:0-2216 GCA_964400615.1 uncultured Anaerolineales bacterium
CGGGGAAGGCCAGGCAGACGCGCACGGACGCGGCCTCCCAGTCCGCGTGGACGGCGTTGTACTCGCCGCCGACGTAGCGGCCCGGCTTGCGGACTGTGGGCAGGATGCGCTCCAGTTGTGCGGGCGTGATGACCAATTCCGATATCTCCGCCTGTCCCGGTCCGGCTACGAGTTGCGCAAGATCAGGGGCAGGTAAATGCTCGCTTTTCTTTCGTAAGCGCCAATGTCGCAGGCAGCGACGCCGTCCCCGTTCCCATCTATGGGACGCGGTACACCGCGCTGGTCGGCGCCGGGGCAGACTGTGTCGTCACCGGCGTCAATGGCCGGGCTGGTCGGCAGGAGCGCGTGGGTCCAGGTAGGGCCGCCGTTATCCGCCAGCGGGCCGAGTAGGGGAGCGGTGGCGGTGATGTCCCCGGTCGCCGTAAAGCCACAGCTATTGGCGCTTTCCAGATTGTGGCCGGCGGAGGTGAGTGTGCCAGAGCCGGCACAATTCAAGTCGTTAGCCAGTATAGTGTTGGTGAGTGTCATCACTGAATCGAAGGCAACGTAGATGCCCCCGTCGTTTCCGACAAATGTGCAGTTCACCAGGGCGATGTCTTTGGCGTTGCTGATGCCGCCTCTGTGGAGCGTGCCCTCGTTGCCGCTAAATGTGACGTTGGTGAGCGAGGCCGTTCCATAGTTGTTCAGTCCCCCCCCGACCGCCGTTGCGGTGTTGCTGTAAAAGAGAGTGTTGGTCACCACGAGTGTGTTGTTGAAAAACACACCTCCTCCCCGGCGGGCCGTGTTGTGACTGATCGTGCTATCGAGGAGCACCAGTGTGCCGCCTCCAGTACCGCCAGGCGAGATGCCGCCGCCAACGTCGCCGCTCAGGGTGCCTGTCACCACGTTGTTGGTTACGACGACGGCGGTGAGGGTCAGCACACTTTGTCTGTTGCTGATGCCGCCGCCGCCATTCTGTCCGCTGGGAACAAAGCCATGCCGGATCGTCACGCCAGAGATGCTGACCTCGTTATTACCGTTGTGCCGGATGTCGAACACCCGGTCGCTGTTGTTGCCGTCAACGATCGTGCTGGCAGCCCCGGCGCCGACGATGGTCAGGTCATCGCGGATGTCCAGGTCGCCCGTGGCGGCCAGGTCCTCGTTCGCCCCCGTCAGGGTCAGAGTGTACACGCCGGACGGCAGGTTGATGGTATCCGCCCCGGCCAGAGCGTTGGTCTCCTGGATGGCGGCGCGCAGCGTGCATACTCCGCCGGCGGTGGCGCACTGGCCGTCGCCAGGGGAAGCATCCACGGCATCGGCGCTGCTGTTGACGGCAAAGTCTGCGCCGGCCCGGCCGGGCGCTGCCCGGGACAGGAACAGTGCGGCGAACAAGATGGTGAACAGGCCAATCAAGGCTACTTTGGGTTTCATATTTTCTCCCGTTTCCGTGTCATCATTGTTCTGGTGTCACCACGACCAGCACCTTGCGCTGGCGCGGGCCGTCGAACTCGGCCAGGTAGACGCCCTGCCAGGTGCCAAGCACCAATTCGCCCCCGGCGACCGGCACGAATTGGGACGTGCCGACCAGGGAGGATTTGAGGTGCGCGGGCGAGTTGCCCTCGCTGTGACGGTATTCGGGCCGCTGCGGCGAGATGGCGTCCAGCCCCACGCCGATGTCGTGCCGCACGGCGGGGTCCCAGTTCTCGTTGAGGGTCAGCCCGGCGGTGGTGTGCGGGCAAAAGATAAAGCACACTCCCTCCTGCACTCCGCTGCGCTTGACTGCGGCCTGCACCAGGGTGGTGATGTCCTCGAAAGCCTGGCGTCCGTGTGTCGAGACATCAATTTGTTCCATGCAACCTCACGTTTGACGTTTCCATCTCTGCGCTCAGTATAACACTTTTACCCGGTTTGACAAAACAGGCCGAGGCTGGTAGAATGAGGACAGTGTGGCCCCATCGTCTAGTGGTCCAGGACGTCGGCCTCTCAAGCCGAAAACAGGGGTTCGACTCCCCTTGGGGCTACTGTAGCACGCCTCGTTTTGCCACGTTGTCACAATCTCTCGACAAGGCCCAAATGCCAATTGATGCCCTGCACGCAGCCGCGTGGGGGCATTGTTTGTGTTAGGGCTTGTCCGGTTGGCGGGTATTCGTATGCGCCGCGCCGCCGTGAACGGGCGGCGGCCTCGTCCCCGCAGGGGGACGACCGGCTGCAAGCCCGCCAGGGGCGACCTCGGTCGC
>CAYNVC010000425.1:0-2213 GCA_964400615.1 uncultured Anaerolineales bacterium
CGGCGTCTCGCTCTTTGCGCTGCTGGTTGGCGTGGTGGCCTTTGGCGCGAGCGTGGCCCAGCCGGTGCTGCTGGTCGCCGGGCTGGTCCTGGGGTCGTGCTCATTCTCCGCCCTGGGGCTGATCTTTGGCTCCATCCCGGCCCGCAATCCGGGCGACGTGCAGATGCCCAGCACGCTGCTCCGTTGGGGATTGCTGTTCATCAGCGGCGTCTTTATCCCGCTGACGGAGATGGGGGCGGTGGCGCGGGCGGTGGCTTATCTCTCGCCACTGACCTACGCCCAGGATTTGATGAACTATGCCATACTGGGGAAGGGACTGCTCACCCCCTGGCTGGACGTGACAGTGCTGTTGGTGAGCGGGATGCTGTTCATAATTCCCTCCATCCTGCTGCACCGGAGGGGCCGGCAGTTGGGGTACTGAGGCAGGCTCAACAGACGTTGGACTGTTGAGCCTGAAATTGGTGTCAATTGTCCTGGCCGTGCTTTATCTTGTCCAGCGAAATCTTGAACTCGTCTACGCTTTCCGCGCTGATTGTGTTCAGCAATAACTGACGCAGTACCTGAAGGTCTTTTATCTCTCGCAATTGCGCTGCCAGATCGTCGCGGTCGCTCTCGGCAAGAGCAAAACGCGCTTGTACCAATTGCAGCACAGCTTCGAGCAGTCCTTCCTGCCAACCCTCCTGCCGACCTTCTTGCCAACCTTCTTGCCGACCCTCCTGCCGACCTTCTTGCCAACCCTCCTGCCGACCCTTGAGCAGCCCCTCTTCCAGCCCTTTGAGCCGGCCCTCCTGAACTATCTCTTGATACCACGGTGATTCTCGCAGTACAGCCATCTCCCACCTCACAATCTCTAGTATCTGTTCGGCGCTCATCACAAAGCTGGCAAAGAGCGCCAGTGCCACTTGCATCTCTTCACCAGCGTCTCGCTCCCTCAACACCTGTGCTCCGGCGCGTACCACTTGCTCGTCCGCCCCTTTCATCAGCGGCGTCAACGGCACCAACGCCAACGGCCCCCGCTCGACCATCTCCCGCGCTTCCAACTTCCACGCCTTGACCACTCGAAAGTCCCGCCGCGCCACCAGCCCCCGAAACTCGTGATAGTACCGGTCAGGCAGGCGCACGCCCGGAGATGGAGGCAACAAATAGAACACCAACGGATAAACCGGCAACCGGTACTTTTCCTCGGCCAGCGCGGCATAAGCCTGCATCCGCCAGGGCATATCTGGATCGTAACGGAGCTGCAATTCGACCAGCAACAGAAAGTGGCCGCGCTCGTCCCGCACCCGCAGCAGCGCGTCGCTGTGCCGGAGCACGTGCTGGAACTCGGCGCTCAGGAATTCCTCCACTTCCACCGTTGGATCGTCGAGCATCCAACGCACCCATTCCTCGGGATCGCCTCCCAACAACCATTTGCCGTTCACGTCTGCTTTGCCCATTGCCTTGTCCCAGGTTAATTATAGCTCACTTTGGCGCCGGTTGCAACCCATTTCTACACGTTTTCCACACCCTTCCTTCATCCAACGTTCACACTTGTGCGCTATACTGCGGTCACAATATCACATAGGAGGTGTGAAAATGTTGAAACACAAAGGATTGTACGTAGCGTTGGGACTGGCCGGTGCGCTGGTCGTTTTGTTGGGAGCCGTGGGCGCGGCCTACGCTCAAGGGCCGCAACCCCCGGTGGGCGACCGCCCCTTTTACGGCAGCGGCGACCACACTGGTCAAACGGCTGGCGGGTGGGGCAGGGGAAGGCACGGCTCTTCTCTGGTAGACCTCACCGCCGAGGTAACAGGTTTGACCCAAGACGAGGTCATCGCCGCCCTACAGGAGGGCCAGACCCCGGCCCAGATCGCCGAAGCGCAGGGAGTGGAGGCGCAGAGCATCGTGGACGCTTTCCTGGCCGACCGCAAGGTTGCGCTGGAACAGGCCGTCGCTGACGGTCGGCTGACCCAGGAGCAGGTGGACTTGATGTTGGACAATATGTCCGAGCACCTCTCCGAGCGGGTGGCGCAGCCGTGGACGCCCCACTCGTTCGGCGGTGGCAAGATGGGGCACGGCGGGTTCGGGCACGGGTCTCGGATGGGGCCTGGTTTTACCCCGCACCAGTAGAGAACAGTATCCGCAGAGCAGGTGCGGCGCAATGCGCCGCACCTGCTTGAAGAACACGGATACGCAGGATTCTCGGATCAACTGACGCCCAATCCGTTTAATCC
>CAYNVC010000426.1:0-2213 GCA_964400615.1 uncultured Anaerolineales bacterium
CCCTAGTTTATCACAGAAAGGCAATGTGTCAAAACCACTATGATCGAGTACTAGGTCAACCGCGAGAGCGCCACAGCCGCCGCCCCCAGCACTCCCACGTCATCCCCCAGCTCGGCTGGGACCACCCGCACCACCTGCGCCGCCATCCGAAAAGCGTTCCGCTCAATCGCCTGCCGCACCGGACGGAAGAGCCGCTCGCCAATATTCGCTACCCCGCCGCCGATGACGATGAGCTGGGGATTGAACAGGTTGACCAAATTAGCCATCCCTATCCCCAGGTATTCCATCGCTCCGGTCAGGATTTCGCCCGCCTCTTTATCCCCTCGCCGGGCGGCCTCGGCGACCAACTGGGCCGTGATGCGCTCCGGGACGCCCTCCGCCAGGTCGCCCATCAGTGTAGGCACGCCCCGAGCCACGCACTCGCGGGCCGCGCGAGCGATGGCAGTACCGGAAGCCAACGTCTCCAGGCAGCCCCGGCTGCCACAGCCGCAAAGCGGCCCATCCGGTTCGAGGATGATGTGGCCGATCTCGCCCGCCATCCCGTTGGCCCCGTGATAGAGCCTCCCATCCAAAATCAATCCCCCGCCAATGCCGGTGCTGACCGTGACATAGATCATGTGCTCCACGCCCCGCCCAGCGCCAAAATAATGCTCCCCCCACGCGGCCGCGTTGGCGTCGTTCTCGAGAAAGGTCGTGATCCCCAGGTCGTCTGCGACCAGTTGCCCCAGCGGCACGCGCTCCCATCCGGGCAAGTTAGGCGGCGACAGCAACACGCCGGTCTCGAGGTCAATAGGCCCAGGTGCGCCGACACCCACGCCGGACACCTGTGCGCTGGTCATCCCGGCCTGGGCCAGCACCTGGCGGGCGCTATCCAGCACCCGTTCGATGACCGGCTGCAAGCCCTCCGTGGCACGGGTCGGGCGGTAATCCTGGGCGACGATGACGCCGTCACCCTGCACCAGCGCGGTGTTGATCTTGGTGCCGCCCAAATCAATGCCGATGACGACTGGGTTCATTGTTCTCTGCTCTCCATCTGCGTCCCGTCCCTTTGCCTCAACCACCCGCGATGAGCCTGGCAAATTGGGCACCAAACTCCTCGCCGCGCCTCAGATCATCCTCCGTCGGCCCACCCTGGAACTCGAAAGTATCCACCAAATTCCACTTTAACGGCTCGATCATCTGCTCCAAACGACGCTGCGCCCCGCCGCTCCAGCCGTAGCTACCGAAGCGGGCAACCTGCTTGTTGTAGATTCGCTTGGTGGCCGCCACCTCCAACACCTGGGTCATCGGCGGGAAAAGGGAGCCTTCGTAAGTGGGAGCGCCGATCATCACCCCCTGCTGTGTCCACAGGGAGGGCATAATGTAACTGACGTGGGTGCGAGCAACGTCGAAAATGGTCAGCGGCACGCCCTCCTGGGAAATACCCTGCGCCACCGCGTTCATCATCTTTTCTGTGTTGCCGTACATCGAGCCGTAGAGCAAGGTGATGCCCGGTTCCGTGTCACCGGTGGCACACTCGGCCCACCGTTTGTACAGCTCCACAATGTGCGCCGGGTTCTCCCGCCAGACGAGGCCGTGAGAAGGGGCGATGATGGAGACGGGCACGCCAGCCAGCTTGTCTATCGCCCGCAGCACCGGGCGGCTGAATATGGCGACGATGTTGACATAGTAACGCAGCGCTTCCCGCTCGTAAAAATCCGGATCGGGATATTCGTCGTCAAAGATGCCGCCGCGCAGCGCCCCATAACTGCCAAAAGCGTCGCAGGAAAAAAGGATCCGCTCGCTGACCTCGTAGGTCATCATCGTCTCCGGCCAATGGACAAAGGGGGTATGGACGAACTTGAGCGTGTGTTGGCCCAACGAGAGCGTCTCGCCATCCTGAACGACCTGGATTCGCTCGGTGATGCCATAGAACGCCTCGATCATCGAACGGGCCTTTTCGGTGCACAGGATCGTGACCTGGGGAGCCATTTTCCGCAGCATGCGCAGGACGCCGGTGTGGTCAGGCTCCAGGTGATTGATGATCACATAGTCCAGACTCGAAACGTCGGCGACGTGTTCGACCTGGTCAAAGAACTCGTCCGTCTTGAGCGCCTTGGAGAGATCGACGATAGCTTTCTCTTTGACGCCTATCACATAAGCGTTTTAGGAGACGCCCTCCCGCTCTCTGGGCCTCGAGCCCTCGCACACATCAGTGGTGCGGTTGTTGACGA
>CAYNVC010000427.1:0-2182 GCA_964400615.1 uncultured Anaerolineales bacterium
GCCGGGGTGAACATGACGGGGTATTTCATAATCTCGCCGTAATCGGTCACGTGCAAGATGGTCGCTTCCAGCGCCGGGTTTTCCCCAGCCAGCGCCTCCAGCGCCGCCACCGCCTGTTGCTCGACTTGGTTACAGGCTGCACAACCGGAGCCAAGAACTCGAATGTTGAGCATAGATATTTCCTTTGCTAGATTTCCTCGTGCGCGAGCCGGTTTTCTTTCTCGCACTCCATACACAGGTCGATCCCCCGATTGGTACCAGCCCGCAGCCTGGGCAGGTGACCCGACGCAGGCTGTTCTTTTTCTTGGGGCGCGGCAGTAGCTCCGGCTGCAGCGCAGCAAACGCCTCAGTCATACAAGCGCACTGCGATGGTTGGTCTTGGGTGTGGTTGGGGTGTGTCATTTCATTCGGCCTCCATAGCAAGGACGTTGCACGAGGGAGACGCCGTTTCTTTGCAATGTGGGCAGGCGCAGGCGGGAAGACGTTTTGCCTCTCCTGCCGGCCCCAACGCCTCCGCCAGTATCCGCTCCGTGTGCGGATCGGCCAGCCGGTAGTAGACGAACGGGCCAGCTTTGCGGCTCTCTATCACCCCGGCGTCGCGCAGCACCCGCAGTTGCTGGGAGATGTAGGGCTGTGGCCGGCCCAGGAGGGTCTGCAAGTGACAGACGCAGGCTTCGCTGCGCCGCAGTTCGTCCAGGATGCGCAGCCGGGCCGGGTGGGAGAGCAGGTGAAACAGTTGCGTCGCTTGCCGGTACGGGTCTCTTTCCATCGTGTGTTCTCAATCACATTCGGTGTGCTGCATATTCAACACAATGCATATTATACCCCCTAAAAAAAGGGCGTCAAGCTAACGAACGTCACTCGATGGGGGTGTGCAACGTCACGACAGTGACCTGGCTGACAGGCGGTCTCGCGCGCGAAAGGATTTGACTTGATCACATCATCGTCTATAATCCACTCTATGCTCAGTGTACTAATCACCGCTTTCCGCGAGGCAGGGACGGTAGGGCAGGCCATCGAACGGTTTCTGCCCCAACTGCCCCCAGAGGCCGAGATATTGGTCGTCTCACCCGACCCGGAGACAATCGAGGTGGTGGACAATTACGCTGCCCGCTACCCGGCTGTGCGCCACGTGGCCGATCCCCAGCGCGGCAAACCGACTGCGATCAACGCCGGATTAAAGGCAGCGCGGGGAGAGATCGTGGTTCTCAGCGATGGGGATGTCGCCGTGGACGAGAATGCGCTGGCCCCGCTGCTGGCTCCGTTCCAAGACCCACGGGTAGGAGCGGTGAGCGGGCATCCATTCAGCATCAGCCCCAGGGACACGCTGCTGGGGTACTGGTCGCACCTGCTCGTCGAGGGGATTCACCAGATGAGGCTGGCGCGTGACCAGTCCGGCAAATTTCTGTTCTGCTCCGGTTATCTCTTTGCCCTCCGCCGCGATCTGGTCGAGCGGGTGCCCGAGGACGCGCTGGCGGAGGATGCGGTGATCTCGCACCACATCGCGCGGCAGGGATACCGCATTCGCTACGCCCCCCAGGCCCGCGTCGCGGTCAAATATCCCACCACTTATCGGGACTGGCTGCGACAAAAAGTCCGCTCCGCCGGCGGCCACGCCCAGGATTACGTCCGCAAGTCGCCGGGGCACATGCGCTCCGCCTGGTTAGAGATGGTGGAGGGCGCACGCCTGGCCCTGCGTTACCCCCGTACCCCGCGCGAGTTCCTCTGGACTGCGCTCCTTTTTGCTGCCCGGCTACACCTGTGGCTGCTCGTATTGATCCAGGTGCGGCTGCTCCATCTTCCTCTGTCCACTCTCTGGCAACGGGTCGAAACGACAAAATAGTTTCCTTGCTAGTGTTGGTGGCTAACAAACCTTCCCGAAAGCCTCTCAACACGTCGTATTGTCAAGTGCCCGAACCATATCAAGCAACAATTAGAAATGCCCAGCCGAAAGGTCAACTCGCGGCGTCCTGGGCAGCATCGGAGCCGCCCAACCGGATACCGTTGCGGCGCGCTGCTTCTTCCGCACGCACGCTTGCCGATCTCACCCCCCGCTTTCAGTCGGCTCGCGAATCTGGACCTGGGTAGAATTCCCGTCGAGGTCTATCCGTAGAGCAGTTGGTGTCAGACGACAGCACAGAGTTCTGGGGCGCCTTGAGCGCGGGGCCAAGCCCGCAGACGA
>CAYNVC010000428.1:0-2170 GCA_964400615.1 uncultured Anaerolineales bacterium
GCCGTAGAGCAGCATCGAGCCGTGTCCGGCCGAAAGGATGAACCGATCCCGGTCGGGCCAGGCGGGATTGGCCGGGTTGTGCTTGAGGAAACGGTTCCACAGCACGTAAGCCGCGTCCGCCATTCCCATCGGCATTCCAGGGTGGCCGGAGTTGGCTTTTTGCACGCCGTCTATTGCCAACGTGCGGATGGTGTTGATGCAAAGTTGATCCAGGTCGGTCTTCATCGCTTGCCTCCGCTCCCTTGTGATTGCAAGACTCTTATTGTATCCAGAAAAGCGATGTTGGCAAGAGGGCGACAACTGAGTAACCCGGTTTGCTCGGCCTGGATTGCAAAACAGACCGCCCCCGTACTGGGAACGGTCTGTGAGCCTCCGTGGATCCAAATCTGTTTGTATCACTCGTTCGTGATCATTACAGAAACTGTGCCGTCGCTTTCGCTGATTATGATGTTGGCTGTGCGTCCCTCTTTGCCATAGTTCAGCATGGTGTTGCCCGGTGAACTGAACCCTCCGCCGGTATCGCTCCAGCCGTTGGCCGGCATCTGTTCCTGGTAAAAGGCCACCACATCGTCGAACGAACTGGCCGACTCGTACATCGTCATGCCGGTCATCGTGGTCATGTTGGTCGCATCGGCCATGATGGGGAACTCGCTTTCGGCCCCAGCGCCGGCGCAGGCTTCTGGCAGCTCGATGGTGATGGGTGTGTTGACGTCGCGCAACTGGTATTCCCACGCGATGTGCCCTACTTGCTGGGTCTCGGGGTCAGTGCCCTCGGCCTGCATCACGTATTTGACGACGTACCCCCCATCCACTGCGATCCATACGTCGCCCTGGGCGCTGGCGAAATTCTCCCCCAACATCGAGGTCTGGTCAAAATTATAGTGGTGGCAGGGAACACCGTTGATGGTTTCGTCGGGTTGGACACGGTGCAGATTGTCCAGCCCGCCCATGATGTCGTCGGGGTCAAAGAGTTCCGTGTCCATCATATCTTCGTCGGACGAGGAAGACATACACTGACCCTCGCCCATAAAGAGATACTGCTGGTCGCCGATGTGAAAGACCTCGAATGTCCCTTCGGAGTCGCCGCCCTGGAGCACGATGTGTTGGGCGAGTGGATCGTGCACGTATTCGATATCCATCTCGATTACCTGCTGCTCTGTTTCACCTTCCGTATCACTCTGGAAGGTCATTTTGAGGTGGCTGCGATAGCTATCCAGGTTTTGCAGGCCCTCGGTGATGGAAGAGAGGCTGCCCTCTTCCTCCCCGTCGCCCGGTTTTGCTGCTGCGTCGGTCGGTTCCGCCGCTGCTGCGGTTGGCTCAGTTGCCTCTCCGTTCGCCGGGGCTGCTGTCGGCGGGGTTTTGTCCCCTCCGCTCAAACTACAGCCCAGTGACAATATGATCAACAGGGCCAGGGGGACGAACAGTTTTAGTGTCTTGGTCATAACATACCTCCTAAATTTGTTTTGAGATAACTGCTCAGGCTGGTGACGGTTGAAATCGCCCTTAATGGGCTTTCAGCCAGTCGCCCACCTGCGTGGGCGCTGCCCCGGCAGCCACACCGGCACGGCTTGACACTTGCCTGAGCAGTTACATTTTGAGAACGTAATTGCTGCTCAATCGATTGTCCCGAAATCTTGGTGCGCGGGCCTGCAATTATCCCATGATTGCTTGCTGTGTCAAGGGGGAGGGGGCGAAATAAAAACGCTGGCTTTTATGCGTGGGCAAGGGGCAACGGCGCGATCCGTTGGGGCAGGATCGGAAGCGTGTATGTCGAGGATATCAGTTATGAGTATGCATTGGGTTGATCGGGCGCTCGGAATTAGTGAAAGAGCAGCACAATCAGCGCCAGGCCGACGACTACGAGAGCGACTGCCGGCAGGGCGCGGGCCAATGGGCGGATGTCTGGTTGAAGCATTTTTCTCTCCTCTGGGTACAAGTTTGGGGACAATTCTATACTATCACCATCTTGCCATAATCTCAATAGGTCGTTTGTACCACTTGCTTCGAGGCCCCTCAACCTGGTTCACAGCGTGGCCTCGTAATCCGCTGATCTGGCCGCATGCGTGCGGGGACGCCCGCGAGCCGCGCGGCATTGGAACGCGGCCATCCTGGCCGCATGCGGTGGCAACGAATCTATGGTATAATGCGTGGAATCGGGGACTGCCAGATC
>CAYNVC010000429.1:0-2130 GCA_964400615.1 uncultured Anaerolineales bacterium
TGCGTATTGCGTGGTGCGTATTGCGTATTGCGTGGTGCGTATTGCGTATTGCGTGATTCGTCATTCATCATTCGCTCATTCGTCCATTCGCTCATTCGTCCATTCGCCATTCGCTCATTCGCCATTCGTCCATTCGTACACGGTATACAGCAAGCGGTCGTCGGCGGGGGAGTAGACGGGGGTCTCTATGCCGCCAGGGTAGCGGGCACGGATGACGTCCAACTCGTCCATGCGGTGGGGGAGAAAGACAAAATCGGCGCAGCGGGATGGTTCGGGCTGCTGGACGTCTCCTGTGAAAACGTCCTGTCCCTCAACGCGACGGGCCATAAAGCTCAAAGTGCCAAAGTCCCAGTACATGCGCGGCGGGGCGTAAAAGTAAACCAGGCAGTCATCGCCTTGCCGGTTCAGGTGACGGGCCAACTCGGTGGCGATTTCAGCGGTGGGGTTGCCATAGACGCGGGTGGGGGTGTAGGCGGCGAATGAAGGGGGGGGGTGGGGGGGGGAGAGGGGGGGAGGGAGTGGGGGGTGGGGAGTGGGGAGTGGGGAGTAGGGGGTGGGGGGTGGGGAGTAGGGGGTGGGAGGTAATGCGTGACGCGCGAGGCCGATCAACCAGTCCAGGCCCAGGGCGGCAAAGATGGAGAGGGCCGGGGCGATGCCGGTGAGGCGCATGCTGCTGGGCGGGTTCTCGGTCAGCACCCAGCCGATGAGCAGCGCCAGCCAGAACCAGATGAGCAGCAGGCCGTGGGCCGGCCAGTTCCATTTGGCTGTGACCCACACCATTCCCAGCAGAAACAGCACCCCGCTGACAAAATCGAGCAGCGGGATGGCAGGGCGATACCAAAAGGTCGGGTCGAGGGTATAGTTGAAGGCGGAGATGGATTTCCAAAATTGTTCCCCCAGCAGACTGGCGGCGCTGCGCCCGGTGCTCTCGCGCTCCCGCGCCAGCCAGCCGGAGGTAAAGATGTTGACCTGGCGCAGCCGCGAGGTCATACTGTCTGGATATTGGGCAAAGTGGAGCAGCAACGGCGCGGCGACGACCAGGGCAGCGGTCAGCAGGAGCAGCAGCAGACGGCCCTGACGGCGCAGAAAACGGTACTCGACCAGCGTCCGCCAGGCCAGGTAAAAGGCCACGACGCCACCCAGCAACCGCGCCCCAAAGTAGCCGTACCAGCCCAATCCGATCACCGCGCCGGAGAGGGCGAAATGGAGCGGCTTGCGCGAGCGCAAACCGCGCACGAGCAGCCACAGGGCCAGGGTAGCGAACAGGCCATCGCCGATCTGGTTGGAGCCGAGGCGGCTAAAGTGAACGTGGTAATGGGAGCAGGCGAGCAGCACGCCCGCCACCCAGCCTACCCGGCGGCCCCACATCTCCCGCGCCAGGAGGAAGGTGGTCAACACGGTGAATGTGCCGACCAGGGCGGAGAGCGAGCGCAGGCCCGCCACGCTCGCGCCGAACAATTTCATCCCCAGCCCGTACCAGAGGAAGGACATGGTGGGCACGGCAAACCAGCCGGTGGAAAATGGATTGCCCAGCGGCGGGGACAAGAGTTCCAGCGCGGCGGCCCCTTGTATGCCCTCGTCGCCGCCCAGGTTGGCGGGGATGTGCTCCAGGTCAACGGCCCGCACGGCGAGCGCGAACAGGAGCAACAGGGCCAGACCAGCTATCTCGAGTTTGCGGGCACGCAAATGGGCCAAGCTGCAAATGGGCAAGTGGACGAGTGGCAAAAGGAAACAAATCAGGCCGCCCAACCACAGCCAGAGAAGCGGGGCAAAGCTGGCCGTTTCGGGCCACTGCCGCGCCAGCAATCCAACCAGCAAGGAAAGGAAAGCGCCGAACAGGGCCAACAACGCGCGCCAGGGATGTTCGCGCAGCGGGGACAGCAATCGCCGGGCGGGACGTGTCCCCCGCCGCCACCCCGTCCGCCAGGAAAGCAGACCAAACGCGAGGAGGGCAATGCACCAGAAAAAGAGACCGTCCCACACGTACACGCGGCGGTAGGCAAAGTAGAACTGGCCCAGGATGGCAAATCCCAGGCCCACGAGCAGCAAGGTCAGGTTCACGCGCTCAGTTTTCACAATACATCCTCACCGACTCTGAAAAGCGAGTGGCGAGTAAGAAACTCGCCCTAC
>CAYNVC010000430.1:0-2111 GCA_964400615.1 uncultured Anaerolineales bacterium
GATCGAAACGCACCTGGCCCGCGCTCAAGAGAGATGGCCGGACGCGCTCGACGTGACACGGGAACGGACTGCGGCGCGGAAGTCGGTCAACCTGCGGAGCGCACTGGAAGCGGCGGCCAGCCGGCTGGAGACTCCCGTTGACCGGCGCGGATTCTTCAAACTCCTGGGGGCGCAGATGGGGCAGGCGGTGGGCGACAAATTACCGTCGCTGCTGCCCCAGGAACAACCGCCCGCTCAGGAAATACCGGTCGAGTTACCGGAAAGGCGGCGGGTACTCTTGCAGGCTTTGGGCACGCGCACCCTGGCCTTTCCGCGTTACTCCATCGGCCCCGCCTGCGACGATTGCCAGGACGCCGAACCGCTGTGCGTCCGTTTCTGCCCCAGCGGTGCGCTGCGGCGGGAACCGCTAGAGGGTGGGGCGAGGTTCATCTTGCGGCCAGAACACTGTATGGACTGCGGCCAATGCGCGGCCATCTGCCCGCAAAAAGCGATCCGCCGGGACGGGCTGAAAACCGGGGCGGGTGAACAGGTGGTGCGAACCTTTCAGGCCGTCCGCTGCCAGAACTGTGGGCGTGAGACCACCGCCGCCGTGGATGGCCTCTGCCCGGCCTGTCGCCGTCGCTCCGACCTGCAAGAGACGCTGACCCGGTGGCTGTATCATCACGGAGAAACCGGCGACTGAAAGCCCCAAGGTTCACTTTCATTTGCCTTCTCGTCGAAAGTAAGTATAATAACGTTGAATACTCACCAATGAATAATTGGTTTACAAACACGCTCGTAGATATTTCCTCATACTCAATTGGTGGGCAACCCCAGAGGCAGCTTTGTCAGGAGGTGTGTATGTCCCAATGACACACGTGATTTTCGCTATCGTATTGCAATGTATCCATTTTAGAAAAACATTCAAGGAGGTATGCCAATGACAGGAGAACGTGCGAATCCCCTCAGGCCCAGCGATCTCGAGGAACAAGGGATACTGACCCTGCTGGGACATCGGGACATCTCTCGTCGGGACTTTATCAAGTTCTGCACCGCTACAGCTGCCGTGCTGGCGTTGCCGGTGAGTAAAGTCTCCGCGCTTGCCAGCGCACTGGAAGGAACAACTCGTCCCCCGGTGGTCTGGCTCGAGTTCCAGGACTGCGCCGGATGCACCGAGGCCTTCCTGCGAGCCTCGCGCCCCACCGCCGCCGAGATCGTGCTCGATGTGCTCTCGATAGATTATCACGAGACGATCATGGCGGCCGCGGGCAAGCAAGCGGAGGAGGCACTGGCGGCCACGGTCGAAAAAGGCGGCCATCTGGTGGTCGTGGAAGGCTCCATCCCCACCAAAGATAACGGTATCTATTGCTGCATCGGCGGGCACACGGCGATGGAAATCCTGCAAGAAACGACCCGCAACGCGGCCGCGGTGCTGGCCGTGGGCACCTGCGCTTCCTTCGGTGGGCTGCCGGCCGCCGCCCCCAACTTTACCGGCGCTGTCGGAGTTGATACACTGGTCAAGCATGTCCCTGTGGTCAATCTGCCCGGTTGCCCGGTCAACGTCGTCAACCTGACCGCGACGGTGGTTCACTATCTCACCTTTGGCTCGCTGCCGGCGCTGGATGACCTGAATCGTCCTCTCTTTGCCTACGGCAAGCGCGTCCACGATAACTGCGAGCGCCGCGCTCACTTTGACGCCGGACAGTTCGTCGAGGCGTGGGGAGACGAGGGACACCGCCAGGGTTGGTGTCTCTACAAGATGGGCTGCAAAGGGCCCGAGACCTACCACAATTGCCCCACCGTGCGCTACAACGATGGCACCAACTGGCCCGTTGGCGCGGGGCACGGTTGTATCGGCTGCTCGGAGCCGGGCTTTTGGGACAAGATGGGCCCGTTCTACGAACGGTTGCCGAACGTACCGGGCTTTGGGGTCGAATCTAACGTGGACAAGATCGGTTTGGGATTGACGGCTGTCACCGTAGCCGGCATAGCTGCCCACGCTGTCGGTAGCGCCGTGCGCAAAAAGGCTGCCGTACCGGCTGCCAGTGAGGAATAAGGAGGATACAAAATGGCTAAAATCGTCATTGATCCCGTCACCCGCATCGAAGGCCACCTGCGCATCGAGGTCGAGG
>CAYNVC010000431.1:0-2096 GCA_964400615.1 uncultured Anaerolineales bacterium
CGGTTGACGTGGAGGAAAGATGGTTCCGTGTCACGGTCGTGGATGACCTGGCGCAGGTTGGAAAGCGCCTGGCTCAGGTTGTGACGTGCGCTCCGCTCCGGCTGGTCGGGCCAGAGAAATCCGGCCAGCGTCTCCCGGCTGTGGGGACGGTCGGATTCCACCGCCAGGTAGATCAACAACGCCCGCACCTTGTTGGATTCAAAGCCTGTGACCGGGTTCCCATCCAGCGTGACGTGAAAGGGGCCTAACGAGTGTATGGACAGGTGAGGCATTGCTCATTTACTCCTGTTCAGCCGCCGGGCAAAGCAGCGGCTAGAGATCGCGCCTGGGGTGTGTTAGTGGGCCAGGGCTTGCAGGAAACGGCTCGAGCATAGGTTCCGGCCCACATGGCAGTTTCTTGGGAGCGTATTATACCGATATTGACCACAGTAAGCAACATTCAACAGTTCCTGACGTTTTCCTGATACTCGTCTGTTATACTTGGGAAACTTGTTCGCCGGCTGGATGATTGGTTTTTGGCCGTTTACGCATTTCAACCCGGCGTAACCAAATTCGTATTGTTGTACCTCTTTTGCATCGTGATGGGCTTTTTTCCCCCTGGCGTGTGTTGCCCGTCGTGATCATACTGCTCAAACTCTTTTTGGTGACATGACGGCACAGCGATCTGGTTATCTATCGTATTTGCTGCGCGTGTGGCGGACGGGCGGCGCGGGTGATGCAGTCTGGCGAGCTTCCCTCGAGAACCCCCTCACCGGAGCCAGGCAGGGTTTCGCCAGCCTAAAAGACCTGCTCGCGTTCCTCCAGGTACAGACCGAAAGAGAGGGGCAAGTTGAGGTGAATCGAGTCGAACAGGAACCTGAACACTAGAATTAAGGAGGAGAAGCGATGAAAAGTAAAAAATATCTATGGGTTGTGATGATCATGATGGCGGCTCTGCTGGCCGGCTGCGGGGGTGGTGGAGGCGAAGAAAAACCGCCGGCCCCGACATCTGTGCCGCCGACCGCGGAGCCCGCCGTCACACCAACTCTCTCTGCCGGGGAGCACATAGACCAGGGGATGGAGTACTACGATCAGGGTGAATTGGACCAGGCCATCGCCGAGTTCGAGAAAGCAATCGAACTCGACCCCAACAACGCCGACGCGCACCGCAACCTGGGAACCGCTTATGGGGAGCAGGGCAAATGGGAAGAGAGCGTCACGGCCTACGAACGAGCGGTCGAGATTGACCCCAATTACGGGGAGGCATACGGCGATATGGCAGCCGCCTACTTTAACGTGGGGAAACTGACCGAGGCCGCCGCTGCCGGCGAAAAGGGTATCGAGCTGGCCCCCGATTACGGTATGGCGTACAACAATCTGGGCGTCGTCTATGGCTCACAGGGGCAGATTGATGCAGCTATCGCCCTGTTCCAACAGGGTATCCAGGCTGACCCGGACTGTGCCGATGCCTATTACAACCTGGGATTCGCCTACGAAAATCAGGAGCAGCTGGACCAGGCCATCGCCGCGTACCAGGAAGCGGTCAAAGCCGACCCCAATTATCTGGACGCATACGAAAATATGGGCACAGTCTACGCCCGTCAGGGGCAGCTAGAGGATGCCATCGCCCAGTTCCAGACATTTCTCCAGTTGGCGCCGCCCGACGACCCGGACAGGGCGCAGGTAGAGGGCTGGCTCGCCGAATTGGAAAAAGCGACAGCGGACGGGGAAACCGTGTACAATAACGCCGCCAACGGCTACAGTCTATCCTACCCTGAAGGCTGGTATCAGGTCGAGGACGGGGATAGGACCAGTTTCGCCCCCAGCCAGGCAGATTACCAGGCTCCGGCGCTCAAGTCGCTGTTGGTGACAATTCTCGTCACACCTCTGGATCAGATGGCCCAGGGCTTGAACCTGGAACAGAGCGCCGCGCCGGCCGAGTTCCTCCAGGTGATGACAGAGCGGGTCGAGGCTGAAGTGGATGAAATGGAGAACGTCCAGATCGCCGGATATCCGGCCGCGGTCGCTGCCACCTCCGGCAGCGTGATGAATTCGCCCTACAAAGGCAACATGCTCATCATCCTGGTGGATGAGCGGGTTTTCCTGGTGGAGGGCAT
>CAYNVC010000432.1:0-2092 GCA_964400615.1 uncultured Anaerolineales bacterium
GCGAATGGCGGGTGACGAATGACAAATGACGATGCGTTGACCGAATTAGGGATGGAACCCCTCCGGGTCAGGGAACTGACCTCCAACCAACGCAGCCGGCTGCTCAACTTTCTCCTGCGCTGGGAACAATTCGAGGCCCTCCACGCCTGCCTGGACGCGCTCACCGCAATCAACCCCGGCCTGGTCTCGCTGCTCGACCTGCGAGTGCGGGCGCTCCTGACCCAGAACCAGCCCACCGCCGCGCTGCCGGTGATGCAACAGCGAATCGAGCGCAAAACCTCGATGACCGCCCGCGCCCTCCTGGCCCGCGTCCACCTGGCCCAGGGAGACGTAGAGACCGCCCATCGCATCGCCCGCGCCCTGGTCGCGGAGCGGGAGGAGAGTGCGACCGCCTGGGGGCTGCTGGGCGAGGTCGAACTGGCGCGGGGAGACGCGGACAGTGCGCTCACCGCCTACCGCCGTCTGGACGAATTGCGCCCCCAGAGCCGCGCCTACCTGCTGGGGATGATGTCCCTCTACCGCGCCCGCGACGACTGGGTCACGGCCAGCGGCTACGCCGTCCGCCTGCTGCGCACCGCCAGCGACGAGACCCCCCTTCCGGTCACATACTTGCGCCGGCTGCGCGAGTATTTTGCCGCCAGCGGCGAGGAGACCCGCGTCGCCGACATCGAGACCGCGCTGGCAGAGCGCTACCAGGAGGAACTATCCGCACTGCAAGAGGCCCTCTCCCTGGGACGGGTGACATCAGCCCGCGCTGCGCCCGTCCCAGCAACGGAGCGCGAGACAACCTTACCCACGCTCGACCAGATCCCCGTCTCCGCCGGGGAGCGGGAGCACATCTCCGCCGCAGCCCGGCGGCTCTTTGGATTCGAGAGCCTCCTCCCCGGCCAGATGGAGACCATCGCCTGCGTCCTGCGCGGCGAGGACGTGTTGACCATCCTGCCAACCGGCGGCGGCAAATCGCTCTGCTACCAACTCCCGGCCCTGCTGGCCGAGCACGGCGTCACGCTCGTCATCTCCCCCCTCATCGCGCTGATGAAGGACCAGGTGGACTCGCTCCCCGCCGGCGTCCGGGGCCGGGCCGCTGCCATCAACAGCAGCCTGGAACGGGACGAGCTGCGTACCAGGTTGAACCAAATCGCCACCGGCGGGTATCGCCTGCTCTACGCCGCGCCGGAGCGATTGCGCCAGCCGACCTTTCTCCACGCCCTGCGGAAAGCAAGAGTCAACCGGCTGGTGATTGACGAAGCGCACTGCGTCAGCGTCTGGGGACACGATTTCCGGCCCGACTATCTCACCATCGGGCGGGCGCGGGAATCACTGGGCAACCCCCCGCTGCTGGCGATGACGGCGACCGCCCCGCCCCGCATACGGCGCGACATCATCCGCCACCTGGGCGAAATGCGCGTCGTCGCCGGTGACGTGACCCGCCCCAACCTGCAACTGGAAGTCTTTTACGCCCGCAACAGAGACGACAAACTGCGCCGCCTGCTATCCTTTTGCCAGCAAGAGCCGGGCAGTGGCATCATCTACGCCGGAACCCGCGCCCGCTGCGAGGAGCTGGCCGCCCTGCTGCGCTCACGGGGCATCAGCGCCGCCCATTACCACGCCGGAATCGGCAACCGCGCCCAGGTGCAGGACGACTTTATGACCGGGCGCATCCGCATCGTCGTAGCGACAATCGCCTTTGGCCTGGGCATTGATAAACCCGACATCCGCTTCATCCTCCACTTTGTTCCCTCCAACTCGCTGGAAGCGTACTACCAGGAAGCAGGGCGGGCCGGGCGGGATGGCCTCCCCTCCCGCTGTCTGCTGATGTACGCCCCCTCCGACCGGGCCACGCTGACCCGCCGCGCCCACCAGGACGCGCTGCCGGTCGAATTCCTGCGGGCGGTCTATGGGGCGGTCAAGCGCCGGTTGGGAGAAAACACAGTCGGGCGGGTCGCAGCGGCAGACCTGGAGCGCGACCTGCGGGCCGACCAGACGCGCATCCGGGTCGCCCTGAGCCTGCTGGAAGAGGTATCCCTCCTGCGGCGCGGTCCCGATTTTCCCCGCAGCGTGACGCTCCGCCTGACAGCCTCAGCGCAAGATG
>CAYNVC010000433.1:0-2079 GCA_964400615.1 uncultured Anaerolineales bacterium
AAGCACCTTGTTACGTCCCCTGTCTCGAATGCCCACCCGCCAACCCGCCCCCCAGCACCGCGCCACAATACGATATCAACAGCGATTGCCAGGTCAACATCCTGGATCTGACCCAGGCGGCCGGGAATTTCGGCCTGTGCAGCAACTGCCCTTGACAGGAATGGAATATGAAAAAATCGAAATTCAGTCACTCGATCACAATACTGCTCATCTGTCTGGCAATTGGCGGCTCGATTGCAGGCGCAGCACTGGCCCAAAGCGGGGCAAAAGTTACGCTCACCCCACAGAAGCTGGCCCTGGCCCCCGGCGACACCGGGATGCTGGAAATTCGGATCGCGGACGTCGCTCAACTGGCCGGAGCAGAGGTACACCTGACCTACGATCCGGCCCTGCTGGAAATAGCGGACGCCGACCCAGAGATGGAGGGAGTACAAATCAACCACGGGGACTTGCTCAGTCCCGATTTTGTCGTCCAAAACGTGTCCGATAAATCCGGCGGGACGATAGATTACGCCATCGTTTGTATGCCGGTAGACAAAGCGGTCAGCGGCAGCGGCGTGCTGGCCCGCATTAACTTTGCCGTCCGAGCCGAAGGCGAGGCCGAAATCGCAATCCGCAGCGTTCTCTTGAGCAACATGCAAGGCCAACCCATCGAGGTCGAGATCGGGCCAGGCGCAATCGTCACCAGCCACGCCGGGTCGCCCGTGACCGTCTGGATAGTGATCGGAGCAATCGCGCTGATCATCGCCGCCGGGTTTGCAGTTGTCGTGTGGCGCGCCATCAGGGCACATTGATTGACACAATTTCATAAAAAAGGAGAGAAATTATGCAAAGACCATTCTCAACAATAATGCCCCGTCACTGGATCGGCCTGGCCTTGCTGCTGACCGTGCTGTTTTCCATCCCGGCAGGATACGGGCTGGCGCAAGGAAGCGCGACGGTACTCCTCAGCCCCCAGAGCGCCACAGTAACCACCGGCGGCGCGACGACGGTCGAGATTCGCATCGAGAACGTGACCGGGTTGTACGGGGCCGAGGTACACCTGACTTTTGACCCGGCGCTGCTGGAGGTAGTGGACTCGGATCAGGCCACAGATGGGGTTCAGATTCTGGCCGGATCATTCCTCAAACCAGAAGTCGTGCCGCAAAACGAGGTTGACCTGGCAAACGGGAAAATTGACTTTGCCATTTCCCAAATGTTGCCCAGTGCAGCGGTAGACGGCAGTGGGGTGTTGGCGACCGTCACATTCAAAGGCAAAGCGGCCGGGACATCGAACGTCAACTTTACCAACGTTCTCCTGGCCGACCAGAGCGGCAACCCCATTGATGCCACTTTTCAGAATGGGACCGTAACTATCGCCGAGGGAGACACACCCACACCGACGAACACACCAGAGGCGACTCTAACCCCCACGCCCGAAAACACACCAACGTCCACACCGACACCGGAGAACACGCCGTTACCCAGCAGCACGCCCTCTCCCGCGCCCACACCGACCGCGACACCAGCTACAACCGCCACCCCGCCGCCGGGTAACATCCTCGGCTACCACACCGTGCGGGCTGGGGAAACGCTCTATTGCATTGGGCGGGCCTACGGAGTGGATCCGTACGCCATCGCCTCCCGGAACGGCATACTCAACCCCAGCCTCATTCACGCCGGGAACGTCCTGGCTATCCCCAACGTGCCGCGCGTGCTGCCGGCCGGCCGGGTCTGCCCGGCCCAGTTCGACGGCAACCAACCACCTTCCACCTGCCGCTGGTATCACACCGTCGCCACGGGGGAGAACCTGTACCGCATCGCACTGCGCTACGGGGTCAGCATGTGGACCATCGCCGAGACCAACAACATCCTCAACCTGAATTACATCCGCGCCGGGCAGGTGCTCTGCATTCCATAGCAACAATCACACATCCTCGAATTTGGGCACGGACAAACACGAGTACGCGGCCCGTGTTTGTCCGTGCTTGCTCGCGTGCCCCCCTTTGCCCCTTCTGCTCACCTGCGTTATAATAACGCCAATTATCGGAGGTTGCTATGGAAGAGCGCTTGCAGAAAATTCTGGCCCGCGCCGGGTAT
>CAYNVC010000434.1:0-2067 GCA_964400615.1 uncultured Anaerolineales bacterium
GACGGTGGGGACGGCAGGTGAAAGCGGCCCCGCCCAGTAGGGCACGTGGGCCACGCTGGCCCCCAGGCGGGCGCAGGCGCGGGGAAAGGCGACCTGCTCGAACCAGAGTTTGCCCAGATTGGAGCGGGGGCAGGGGACTGGGAGGCAAGAGGCAGGAGGCAGGAGGCAAGAGGCAAGAGGCAGGAGGCAAGAGGCAAGAGGCAGGGGGCAGGGAGCAAGATCGGTCACGTTTTGTTTTTTGCTGGTCGGGACGACGAGGACGATTTGCAAATCAGCGTCGAGTGCAGCCAATCCCTCTACCAGCCGCCGGGTGTACTGCCCGCTGCCGGTGGTGGGACTAGGCCAGAACCAGCCGTTGATGGCGACACGCATCACAGATTCTCACTTGCAAGCCAGAAAAAGGGCCTGGAATCCAGGTTCACGTGACAAAGAAACTACCTGCCCCGGTGTGGGCTGGCGGTGCTAACACATAGAGCGCCAACGGCTGGACAAACTCTGCGTCCGTGTGACCTGCCGCATCAGCGTCTTGGCCGAGGGTTTGGCCCACGAAGGAGCCGGGACGTTATAATCGAACCCTGGCAGGGTTTTGCGCTCGACCTTGCGGCCCAGCAGGTACTCGATGCGGTAAATCAGTGGCTCGTCGTCGGGAGTGACGAACGTGATGGCGCTGCCCACGGCGTCGGCGCGGGCAGTGCGGCCGATCCGGTGTACGTAATCCTCCGCGTGATCGGGCACGTCATAGTTGACCACGTGCGAGATACCTTCCACGTCCAGCCCCCGCGCGGCAATGTTGGTGGCGACCAGGACGCTGTGCTTGCCCGCCCGGAATCCTTCCAACGCCGCTACCCGCTCCCGCTGCCTGAAATCACCGTGAATGCAAGCCACGGCGACCTGCGCCTGGCTCAGTTGCCGGGTGACAAAATTGGCTTCTTGCTTGGTCCTGGTAAAGACCAGCATACTGCTGACCTCGATCTGTTCGAGTATCGCCAGGAGGAGGCGAGCTTTGAGATGTCTGGGCACCGGGTAAAGCGCCTGCTGTATCGTCTCAGGTGGACGGGCCAGCCCAATCTCGATACTCACCGGGTCGTGCTGGAACTGGCGAGCCAGCGCCGAGACGGCCGGAGGTATGGTGGCCGAAAAAAGCATCGTCTGCCGCTGGCGGGGCGTGCGGGCGACGATCCGTCTGATGTCGGGCAAAAAGCCCATGTCCAGCATGCGGTCGGCCTCGTCTAACACGAGTACTTCCAAATCGCTAAAATCGACGTGCCTGCGCCGCATGTGATCCATCAAGCGGCCCGGTGTGGCGACGATGACGTCCGCGCCGCGCTGCAACCCGTTGGTCTGTTTTTTCATCCCGGCCCCGCCGTACACGGGGATGATGCGCAGCGACGCGCGGGCGGCCAGTTTCTGGGCCTCCCCGGCCACCTGGATGACCAACTCGCGGGTCGGCTCTATAACCATAACCCTGGGGTTCCTGGTTTTGGTCTGTTCCCGCAACAGGCGCTCCAGCGCCGGCAGGAGAAAGGCCAACGTCTTACCGGTCCCGGTCTGAGCGCAGCCGACAATGTCGCTTCCCTGTAAACCGGGTGGGATGGCCTGGGTTTGGATGGGGGTCATCTCCTGATACCCCAATCCACTGATTGCTTTTTGCAAAGATTCGCTTAAATTCAACTCTGTGAAACGCATGAAACTCCTCAGTTGTGCTATTCGCCTGGATACCGGCGTTATCCGCCGGAATCAAGCTATGAAAAAACCGCTCCGATTGTGTGAATCGGAGCGGTCAAGTATGCCAAACCGACTAACCTGAGTAGCAATTATACCAGCGAAAGGGGTTTGTGTCAAAGCGTCCGCGCCTGCATGCGTGCAGCGCCGGAACGCGGGCGTCCGCGCCCGCATGCGGCCAAGATGGCCGCGATCCGTGTTTTTCGCAGCCCGCATGCGTGCAGCGCCGGAACGCGGGCGTCCGCGCCCGCATGCGGCCCGGGTGGGTGCGATCCGTGGTTTCACGGCCTGCATGCGTGCAGCGCCGGAACGCGGGCGTCCGCGCCCGCATGCGGCCCGGGTGGG
>CAYNVC010000435.1:0-2051 GCA_964400615.1 uncultured Anaerolineales bacterium
CTGGCCGCTTTGGGGTCCACGCCGGAAAGGGAGAGCGGGGCGACGGTCTCGAAGAGGTGGTTGAGGTAGGCGGAGCGCAGGTCGGCGGGGTGCGGGCCGGGGGGCGGTGTGGCGGTGTTGATGTTGATGTCGCCACCCACGTCTCCCCCAACGGCGACGCTGCCGCCTTTGGCGACCACGACGCGGTTGCCATTGCCGACGACGTTGCCGTCACCCGTGATGGAAACCTGCGGCCGGATTTCCTTCACCAGGGCAGAGAGTTCGGCCAGCAAGTTGGCGTCCTGCCGCAGCGCCTTTCTGAGCTGCGCCGTCAGGATAGTCTGGTTGTCCACGTCCCGTGGGTCATCCCGGAGGTCTTGCAACGCGCCCTCGGCGGCGGGCTTGCCCTTGAGCTTGCGCTCCAGCGCGGCTACCAGCCCCTCCCCGCCCTTTTTGGCCGCCGCATGGCCCGCGTCCGCCAGGTAGGGAGCCAGGAAAGCGACGATGGCGGCGGCGGTCTCGGCTATTCTGGGATCCATGCGCGTCTCCTCCCTCCTCACCGCCCCAGCACGCGCCGGGCGATGACCAACCGCTGAATCTGGTTGGTTCCTTCCCCAATCTGGGTCAACCGCTGGTCGCGGTACATGCGCTCGACCTCGTACTCGCGCACGTATCCGTAACCGCCGTGAATCTGGATCGCTTTGTGGCAAACCCGCTCGGACATCTCGGTGGCGAACAGTTTCGCCATTGCCGCCTCTTTGGTGAATCGCTCCCCCTGCTCCCGCAGCCAGGCGGCCCGGTTGACCATCAAACGGGCGGCTTCGATCTCGGTCGCCATGTCGGCGACCATCCACTGGACGGCCTGGAACCTGGCGATGGGGCGGCCAAACTGCTCCCGCTCCCGCGCATAGGCCACGGCCCGCTCGAACGCGCCCTGGGCCAGCCCCACCGCCATAGCCGCGATGGCGACCCGCCCGGCGTCGAGCGTGGTCAGGAATTGTTTGAACCCCTGGTTCTCCGCGCCGACCATATTTTCCGCCGGGACGCGGCAGTTCTCAAAGAAAAGCTCCGATGTGACCGAACCCCTCAGCCCCATCTTGTCCTCGTCCCGCCCCGGCTGAAAGCCCGGCGTCCCCCTTTCGACGATAAAGGCGCTGATGCCGCGCGTGCCCGCCTCCGGGTCGGTCTTGGCGGTGACGATGACGAAATCAGCGATGGAACCGTTGGTGATGAATATCTTTTGGCCGTTGATGACCCATTCGTCCCCGTCGCGGACGGCGCGGGTGCGGGTGGCTCCGGCGTCGGAGCCGGCCTGCGGTTCGGTCAGGCCAAAAGCGCCGATTTTCTCCCCCTGCGCCGCCGGGAGCAGGTACTTGCGCTTTTGCTCCTCCGTGCCGAACAAATAGATCGGCTCGCAAAAGAGCGAGGTCTGAGCGTCCAGCGTGATCGCCATCGCGCCGGAGACGCGGGCGATCTCTTCCAACGCGATCACCAGGCTGGTGTACCCCATCCCGGAGCCGCCGTACTCCTCCGGGAAGGGCAGGCCGATGATGCCCAGTTCTCCCATACGGCGAAAGATGTCGTCGGGGAACTGGTCGGCCTCGTCTATCTCGATAGCGCGGGGCGCGATCTCTTTTTCGGCAAACTCGCGCACCATACGGCGGATCATTTTGTGTTCTTCAGTCGGGTAAAAATCCACAACTCGCCTCCTCGTCACTCTCACTACTGCCCGGCGCCGCCTTGCACAGCATCCAGCGCCAATTCGACGTACTCTTGCCGCACCAATTCCTGCTCCTGCACGTGGAACAGTTCCAAAAGCTCGCCAATCAACTCTGCTTTCCGCTCCGCGTCCTGCCTGGACCAGGTGCGGCTCTTGATCTCGAGGAACGTACCAGGCAGATCGGGCCTGGTCACACGGTCCAGGTTGATGGAGAAATCGGTCCCGCCGTAACGAACGCGATACCGCCGCCGCTCTTTGTGCACCTCGACTTCGGAATCAGGCCCGAAATACTCGCGGTAAAAGCGCAAACTGCGCGTCGCCGGGGCGTCAAAGCGGGAACGGGAAAGCAGCA
>CAYNVC010000436.1:0-2044 GCA_964400615.1 uncultured Anaerolineales bacterium
GCCCGATATTTACGTCCCCTGCGACGTCTGCCACGGGCGACGCTACAACCGGGAGACGCTCCAGGTTCGCTACAAGGGCAAGAATATCGCCGAGACGCTCGATATGACGGTGGACGAGGCGATGGAATTTTTCGCCGCTTTCCCGGCCATCAAGCGCAAGCTGGAGACTTTGCAGGACGTGGGGCTGGGATATGTCCGGCTGGGCCAGCCAGCGCCGACTCTCTCCGGCGGTGAGGCGCAGCGGATCAAGCTCTCGCGCGAGCTGAGCAAGCGGGCCACCGGGCGGACGCTCTACGTGCTGGACGAGCCGAGTGTGGGGCTGCACGCCGCCGACGTGGACAAGCTCATCGGGGTGCTCAACCGGCTGGTGGACGCGGGCAATACGGTCGTCATCATCGAGCACCATCCCGACATCATCAAGGTGGCGGATTGGATCATTGACCTGGGGCCGGAGGGAGGCGACAAGGGGGGCGAGATCGTGGCCGAGGGGACGCCGGAACAGGTGGCCGGGGTCGAGGCCAGCTACACGGGCCAGTTTTTGAAGCGTGTGCTGGGGACGCGGATCTCGGGGCAGTAGCGGATTGGGGTTGGTGACGGGCGCACAACGGTTCGACGCGGACTGCGTGCGCGGTTCCAGTGTCGTGTCAAGGTAAGCCCATTGGGGGCGTTATTTCTTGACACGACACTGGTGCGTTGTGGGGAAAATCACCGCCAGGGAACCGCGTTGGTGCTACAATCGCTCTTGGGCGCCGATGGGCATCATCACCAGCCCACTGATGACTTTGGGGAAAAAGTCGGTGGATTTTTGGGGCATTTTTTCCCCGGCCTCGGTGCAAGCCTGTACCTGCTCCATCCGCGTTGGATTCATCACCAGCAGGAAATTCGCTGTTCCCCGATCTACCCGGTCGTACCCCATCTGCGGGTCGCGCAGGTATTCGATGTTCTCTTTGCGTTCGACCGCCGCTTTGTCGATCCCCAGCACCCGTTCGATGAATAGTTCGTGTAGCACCGAGACATCGAGCAAGCGCCAGGCGGCGGAACGGTCTGGCAGCAGCTTTTCGAGCACCGCCGGGTCGCGCAGTGTGAGCGTGGCGTAGCTGCCGTCGTAAAACCCAAAGCGTGGGTGCGCTGGCTCCGCTTCGGCCAATGCTTTCTCCATCGCTGCCCGGTTCGCCATTGGCGTTACCTCAAAGTAATCTTGGGCCTGTTTCAGAACCGCCGTTCCGTCCATCCGGGCGTAGGAGTGGATCAGCCGGTGGGTGGGGAGGATCACCAGGCCGGGGTCTTTCATGCTGACCATCGTCACCATACGATAGTTGAACCCGGCGTTGGGTGGGGCGGTGGGATGTTTTTCCCGCATTTCGTCTCGATAGTTGAGGGCAGTCTCGTACCGGTGGTGGCCGTCGGCGATGATCAGGTTGCGACGGGGGGCCATCTCCTCCACCACAGCCTGGATCACCTGGGGGTCGGTTACGGGCCAGAACTGTTGCACCACGTCGTGCTCGAACATCTCGCGCATTTCGAACCCCGGTTGGGCCGTGATGGCCGCGTCCAGCAACTCGTTGATCCGGCCCTCTGGGTAGAGCATAAAGATGTGCCCAAAGTTGGCCTCTGTGGCTCGCATCAAGTTCAGCCGGTCTACCTTGGGGCCGGAGAGTGTGCGCTCGTGGGGCAGGATGATCCCCTCGTCGAAACGGCTCAGCTCCAGCGCGGCGATCAGCCCCTTGCGGGTTTTCTGACTGCCGTCGGGTAGCGTGGTGGTCTGGTGGAGGACGTAGAGGGCGGGGGATTGCTCGCGCATCAGTATGCCCTCGCGCAGCCAGGTTTGGTAATAGTCGCGGGCGCGGGTGTAGACGTTGTTCGTTTCATCGTCGCCCGGTTCTTCTTTTCCTTTGATGATGCGCACGACAGAGTAGGGACTCTGGGCATAGTATTCGTCTTGCAGCCCGTACCGCACCCGGTCGTAAGGCTGGCTGATGACGGTGGAGAGGGAGGTGATTTTCTCCGGATTGTAGCGTACTCCTTTGAATGGTCGAATGGTTGC
>CAYNVC010000437.1:0-2032 GCA_964400615.1 uncultured Anaerolineales bacterium
ATATGAAAACGACGACTGAAGAACGGCTCAAAATCCTCCAAATGTTGGAAGAGGGCAAGATCACGGCCAACGAAGCCTCTACTTTGCTGCGGGCGCTGGGGGGGAAGCGACACCGCACGTCCCAGGCGGGCGAGCGGGACGGGAGCAACCGCTACCTCCGCATCCACGTGAGTGACCTGGCCTCGGGCAAGAGCAAGGTGAACGTGACACTGCCAATAGGGTTGGTGAACGTGGGAATGCGCATCGCCGAGCGGTTCGCCCCCGAGTTCGACGGACTCGACATGCAAGAGATCGGAGACCTGCTCACCAGCGGCGTGAATGGCAAAATCGTGGAGGTAATGGACGAAGAAGACAACGAGATGGTGGAAATATACATCGAGTAAAGGGTAAAGGGCAAACGTCAAGCGTCAAACGTGGGCCAGGTCTCCTTGTCCCCTTGTACCCTTGTCCCCCCATCCCCCTGTCCCCTTGTCACCCTGCCCCCTTTGTGGTATAAACGCTGGAATGAAACCAAACAAAATCTCCAGGGGCCTGGGCATCCTATGGGCCAGATTCACCCAACAGGGACTGCCTGTGACCGCGCTGTGGGCCGCCGACCACATAGTGCGCATCGTCACCGGCGCTCCCATCCACGGCGTGAGCCAGATCACACCCCAGTTGCACGTAGGGGGACAGTACCGGCGGCGCGGCTGGCCCCATCTGGCGGAGCGGGGAATCACAGCGGTGGTCAACCTGCGGGAAGAATTCGACGACGCCGCCGCCGGCATCGCCCCACCCCACTACCTCTACCTGCCAGCGGTGGACGACCACCCACCAACGTTGGAGCAATTGCGCACTGGGGTCGCCTTCATCGAGCAAGAGATCGCGCGGGGTGGCGGGGTTTACGTCCATTGCGGGGCCGGGGTGGGCCGCGCACCAACGATGGCGGCTGCCTACCTGGTCAGCACCGGACTGACACCCGCCGAAGCGTGGGAGCGCATCCGGGCGGTGCGCCCCTTTATCCGCCTCAAACCGGTGCAAACCGCGCAGGTGGAGCGATTTGCGGACGAATCGCCAGCCCGGCAGACCTGACCTACCACCCGCTGGCCGCGAACACCGTCGTCAGGAACGACTCCCGTTCCTCGGCGGTCATCGGACGGGGACGGGCGTAATCTTCCAGCATAGCGGTCAACAACTCGGTGCTGACGTGTCGCCCATCGTAAAAGACGTGCCGGTCCAAAAATTCCTGGCGGTATTCCAGCGCCTGCATCTGGTCAAAGAACAGATTCCCCAGGCCATAGTGGATGAACGCCCCATCCACAAAATCGAATGCCTGCGGCTGGTGCGCCTGGCTGCCGCTGACGATGACCGCGCCGGCCGCCGATAGAGCGCGGAACTCTTGCCGCTGCAGGCCGGTTGGTTCGTAGGTCGGGTTTTCCAAATATTGGAGGGTGACGATGGGGATAACACCACGTTCGCGCAGTTGTTGGATGCGGGGGCCAAGCCGCTCGACCAGCGCACCAAAGTTGCAGGGGGCCGAACCAGGTAATTCGTCCGTCGCCCAGTCGCTGCTCGGCCCGGCCGGGTTGCAGCCGACAAAGCCAAAGGTATGCACGCCCACGGTCAGGGTCAACGGGGCGAGCGCCCGCGTCTCGTCCCAGCCACCGCCGTAATAAGGGATACCCCGCTCCTCGTACATGCGCAGCGAATTCTTCATCGCTTCCATTCCCCAATCGAGCAGGTGGTTGCCGGTCAGCTCGACCACGTCCACGTCTATATCCGCCAACAGTTCGATATAGCCCGGATTGGAGCAAAAGACCATGCTGGTGTAGCCGGTCGGCGGGGGGCAGTTTTCGGCAAAGGAGACCTCGTTACTGATGTGGGTGAGGTCAGCCTCCAGCAGCCAGTCGCGGATGTCCTGGTCGGGGTAGGTGACGCCGTACTGGTCCATCTTGATGGCCGTGCCGCGCGTGAGCGCCGTGACACCGGTCAACAGCAGCACCGTCATCTTGTCCGGGTCGCGGTTGGTGATGGGAGCGGAAAGCGCCTCCTG
>CAYNVC010000438.1:0-2011 GCA_964400615.1 uncultured Anaerolineales bacterium
CGTCCGCTCGTCCCCCATCACACCCACGCTCTGCACCGGCAGCAGAACGGCGAATGCTTGCTGCGTCTCCCGGCGCAGCAGGCCCGCCGCCCGCAATTCCTCCATAAAGATACCGTCGGCCGCCCGCAGCGTCTCTAACCGCTCCCAGGTCACCTGCCCCAGAATGCGGACCGCCAGCCCTGGGCCGGGGAATGGCTGCCGCCACACGATCTCATCCGGCAATCCCAGCGCCTCCCCGACCGCCCGCACTTCGTCTTTGAAGAGGTAACGTAACGGTTCGATCAATTCAAACTGCATGTCCTCCGGCAGCCCGCCCACGTTGTGGTGTGTCTTGATCCGCGCCGCCGTCTGGCGCTCCGGGCCACGGCTCTCGATCACGTCGGGGTAGAGCGTGCCCTGGGCCAGGAAACGGGCGTCCTTTAGCCGGCCCGCCTCCCGCTCAAAGACGCGGATGAACCGTTCGCCGATTATACGCCGTTTTTGCTCCGGGTCGGTCACGCCGCTCAGTGCTTGCAGGAATTCCTCCGTCGCATCTATTCCCAGCAGCCTCATACCCCGGTCGCGGAAGGTGCGCATCACCTGTTCCGGTTCGCCCTGCCGCAACAGGCCCTGGTTGACGAATATACAGGTCAACCGGTCCCCCACGGCGCGATGAACCAGCGTCGCCGTGACGGCGGAATCGACCCCGCCGCTCAACCCGCACACCACCTCGCCTGTACCTGCCTGCGAGCGGATCGTCGCCACCGCCTGTTCGACGAATGTCTCCGGGGTCCAATCGGGCGTGCAGCCGCAGACCTCGAGGGCGAACTGGCGCAGGATTTCCCGGCCCCGCTCCGTATGCACGACTTCGGGATGAAATTGCAGCCCGTAGAGGCCGCGCTTCCGGTCGCCCATCGCCGCCAGGGGCGAGTTGGAACTGCGGGCCAGCACTGCAAAGCCAGGGGGCAGTTTTTCGATCCGGTCGCCGTGTGACATCCAGACATGGAGGTTTGGGGTTTGGAGGTTGGCAAACAGGGGATTTTCTGGCCCGACGAATTCTATCGTGGCCGGGCCGTACTCTTTCTTGTCGGCGGGGGCCACCTGACCGCCCAGGTGATGGGTCAACAATTGCATTCCGTAGCAAATGCCCAGCACCGGTACGTCTTGCTCCAACACGTAATCGGGCAGGTGGGGCGCCCCGGCGGCGTAGACGCTGGCCGGGCCGCCGGAGAGGATAAAGCCCGCCGGGTTCAACGCCAAAACGTCCTGGGACGGCGCGTCCCAGGGAAAAAGCTCGCAGTAGACGTGTGCCTCTCGCACGCGCCGGGCGATCAGTTGCGTGTACTGTGAGCCAAAGTCGAGGACAGCTATTGCAGATGACATTGTCACTCCAATTCAATTTTGCCGCCGCTCATATCGGCGACGACGGCCAATGAGACGACGGGCACGCCGAGATCGGTCAGGTTCTCCCGCCCGCCCTCGAACCGTTTCTCGATGGCCGTGCCGATGCCGACCAGCGTCGCCCCGGCGTGCTCGACCAGCCGCGCCAGCGCCAGGATCGTAGCTCCCGAAGCCAGAAAATCGTCCACCACCAGCACCCGGTCTTCCGGCCTCACGAACTCGGCCGAGACCATCAAGAACACGTCGTTCCCTTTGGTGTGCGAGGGAGCCACCTCGACAAAGACCGGGCCGGTCATCGTGATCGGTTTGATCTTGCGGGCATAGATGAGCGGCACATTCAGCGCGTGCGCCGTCGCCAGCGCCGGAGCGATGCCCGATATTTCGGCCGTGATGACCTTGGTGACGTTGGCGTCTGCAAAGTGCTGAGCCAATTCCTGCCCTACCTCGAACATCAGGTGGGTATCAATTTGATGATTGATAAAGCTATCCACTTTGAGGATGCCGCGTCCCAGGTTCTCGCCTTCGGCTGCGATACGGCGTTTCAGTTCTTCCATCCTCTGGCCTCCTGATTTTGAATTGATTTTACATTTTACACGACGTTCCCACGGCTGGCAAGCCGACCAGGCACGTG
>CAYNVC010000439.1:0-2008 GCA_964400615.1 uncultured Anaerolineales bacterium
CGATGCTCGGCTTTTTCGCCGTCGCCCTGGTGGCCTGGCTCTCGTCCCGCAGCCTGGAAAATGCCCTGGCAGATTTGCGCGTCATCAACCGGGAACTGGACCAACGGGTAGAAGAGCGTACCCGCGACCTGGCCCAGGCTCTGAGCAAAAACCAGGCTATCCTGCAAAGCATCGCCGATGGCGTCATCGTCTTCGATAATACCGGCCTATCCACCGTGGTCAACCCTGCCATGGTCAACATTCTGGGCAAACCGCACCAAGAAATTGCCGGCCGCAAACTGAAAACATTGATAGAGGACGTAAACCAGGATGACCAGCGAGTGCTCTGTGACCTGGTAAAACACAGCCCGCCAAACTGCCCCAGCCTCAAATTCGAGTGGGGAAACAAAACACTCTCGGCGAGCTTTGCCGCAGTCCGGGATGACGTGGGGAAAAGAACGGGCACAGTGGTCGTGTTTCGAGATTTTACCCGGGAAGCCGAACTGGAACGCATAAAGAGCATCTTTATCTCTAGCGTCTCTCACGAGCTGCGCACGCCACTCAACGCCATCCTGGGTTACGCCGATATGCTGAAAGAAGCCGTCTATGGCCCCATCTCGGACGAACAGCGCCAAATCCTGGAACGCATCATGGTCAACAGCAAACGGCAACTCAGCATCGTCAACGATATGTTGGATCAAGCCCAAATTGAAGCAGGCTCGCTAAGCATCAAGGTAGCGCCATTCGCCGTAAAGGACTTGATTGATGACGTGATGAGCATGATGGACGTGCTGGCGCAAACCAAAGGTCTCGAATTGACCAGCGAGATCGCCAGCGACGTCCCCGCCACGCTGCCCGGCGACCGGAAACGGCTGCATCAAATCTTGATCAACCTGGTAGGCAACGCCATCAAATTCACCGACGAGGGAAGTGTGCAAGTGCGCGTCTACCGGCCCAACACATCCCAGTGGGCAATGCAAGTGTCCGATACCGGCTGCGGCATCACACCGGATGCCCAATCCTACGTCTTTGATCCATTTTGGCAAGCAGATGGCTCGATCACGCGAGAACACGCCGGATCCGGCCTGGGACTATCTATCGTCAAACAACTGACCGCCCTGATGGGCGGCGCGATCACATTGAGCAGCCGGGAAGGCAAAGGAAGCACATTCACTATCACCTTGCCGCTCATTCCAATACAGGAGGAAGCGCAATGAACGACAATCCATTTGCATTGGTTATCGAAGACGACCCCGACGCCTCTGCCATCTTTTCCGCAGCACTGAGAGCAGCCAGGTTCGAGGTCGAAACCATCAACACCGGCAACAAAGCTATCGAACGGCTCAAGGTCACGACCCCAGCCATGATCGTGCTGGACATGCACCTGCCTCACGTGGCGGGGCCAGAAATCCTCAAGTACATTCGCGCCGACCCCCGGCTGGCCGAGACCCAGGTCATCATCGCCACCGCCGATGCGAGCATGGCCGAGATCGCCGACGATCAAGCCGACCTGGTACTGCTCAAACCCATCAGCTTTAGCCAGATACGCGATCTAGCCAAACGATTGAGAGACCCGCGCGGTTCTGCCGCCTGACCCCGGCACAGTTTAGCATCGGGTTAGCGGTTGGGACAGAGCCTTCGCCCCGGCATCATTTTGCCCCCTCCGGGAAAACAAAAGGCCACAAGGCCACTCTAATTAGAGTAGCCTTGTGGCCTGGAAACACCCAGGTAGCGGGGCCAGGATTCGAACCTGGGACCTCCGGGTTATGAGCCCGACGAGCTGCCTCTGCTCTACCCCGCAACGTGTCTGGAATTATACATCAACTCGGCAATTGCGTCAAGGCCCCCAAACCAACTGCCACCACTCGACCCAGAACGGTTGCGTCTGCGGTTCGGGGGACGGGGTAGGCTGCGGTTCACCGGGCGGCTCCGCACCTTCCTCCGAGGGCGGCACGACGACCACCTCACCGGGCTTAGCCATCTTGGCCTCCACCCGCGCCCAGTGCTCGACGTACTCGTCCGACTCGTT
>CAYNVC010000440.1:0-1999 GCA_964400615.1 uncultured Anaerolineales bacterium
CTGCGTCGTCTGCGTTCGTCTGCGTCCAGCCGGGTCAAGCGATTGAAATCGCCCCCGGCGGGCTTGCAGCCGGGCGACCGCCTGCGCGGGCACTATCTCGGTTATTTAATCTGGCGGCGTGCCCAGGGCCGCGATGCGCTCCGCTTCCGAAATCGCCCGTCCCGTACCAGGTTCCACCGCCACACAGGCCCCGCGCGAGTCTATACGGGTGACGATCTGCCCCCGCGCAAAAGAATTGTGGCGCAGGTGCGGCGCATCCAGCAACCCGGTCGTCACCGCCCGCGCCAGGGTGGCGGGGTCGGTGAACGGGTCGGCCACGTCCGGCCCGCCCAGCCCGCGAATGGCTTTTAGCGTGACCTGGGCCTCTCGCACCAGTTCATCCTTGCGCTGCCGGATGGCCGGGTCGGCCAGCATGTCGGGCTGTCCATCGAGCGCGTTCTCGATAGCCCGGCGGGCCAGTTTGCAAGCCTCGATCACGTCGGCGGCGGTGGCGGCGTGGTGCGCCTCGGTGTGGCCGACCACGTGGACGATGTGCGGGCGGAGCGCCATCTGCAAGTAGACGCTGGTCGCCAGGTGAGCGCGGGCCGCGTCCTGGTCCAACGGGTAGCTGAGCAACCCGGTGCGCGTCTGCCGCCAGATACGGAAAGGTCTCTCCTCCCCTTGCCCTGGGTTAGCGAGAGGGGCCGTGATCTCTAAACAGGCCATCATTTTAGCCAGGTCCATCGCGTCGGAGAGGCCGGGCGGGCTGTTGAACATCATCTGAGCGATATAGTCCCGCACGCCGAACGCGCGGGCATTGTAAGCCGAGAGGTAGGCGGCGACGACAAAGAGCACGTCGGGCGCGTCGCGCATGCCCCAATGATGCGGTTCGTTCAGTTCCACCGGGACGTTCCGCTCCCCGTACCAGGCCATCAACTTTTGATGCTCGCGGATCGAGTCTTGCAGGCCCCACGGGCCGCGCCCGTCCATTTGATTGAACCAAAAGATGGGAACCGCCCCCCAGGCGATGTTGATGGTTTCCACGTACATCTCGGCCAGCCGGATAAAGTCGTCGCTGCCGGAGTAGGTGCGCACGAGTGGAAAGTTGCCGCGCCGGCTGGCGGCGTAGAGGGTGCGATAGTCGGCGGCGCTGCGCACCGGCACGCCCCCCGCTCCCCGGCGGCGCGGGTTCTGCCGCTCCGGGTGGAAAAAGTTGGCCTGCCCGTCCTGGTCAATTCCCAGCGAGACGACGTCCAGCACCTGAGCCTCGGCGATGCGCTCAATCCCTGTGCGGGTGGCCTCCACGGTCGGCAGGCCAAAGTGGTGGCGAATGATGGGAAAAGGAGCCTTCCAGGTGATACGTTCGGCCGTGGTTTGAGGAAAAGACTCTCCGGCGTCCCGGGCCGTGGGTTGACCTTTCAGGTAGGCCAGTGTGGCTGCGGAGGGTTCTCCGCCCTCGAAGACACGCTCAAAGAAACCGATGACCCGCGCCCGTTCGGCTACCGGTGGCGTCCCACCAAAGGCAAAGCGGACTCCGGCTGTGCGCAGATCGTCCGCTTCCTCGGCGAACTCGGCCAGCAGCCGTTCACCCGTCTCCGGCGTCAGGCGGTAAGAGACGCCCACCAGGGCCGCCTTTTCGCGCCGGGCAGTTTCCAACACCCGTTCGACCGGCACCGCCGGGCCGAGGAACACCGTCCGCCAGCCGGCGGCTTCAGCCAGCCGCAAAAAGTTCACTATCCCGGCCACGTGGACACATTCGCCCAACGCAGCCGCAACGACTGTTTTCATCTTGCGCCTCCGACTCGTTTTTACAGCGGGACAAGTTGCCAACTTGCCCGCGCATCAGGACACTCCCGGCACGGGGTCAGTAGGGCAAGTTGCCAACTTGCCCTACTAACTGAGCAATCAAAGAGGACAGGAAACAAAAGGGGGACAGCATGTTGCCCGACAGTCGCACAGGTCAGGCACCAGAAGCGCTACCTGGCTCCGTGGCCTGGGCCGGTGGGGTTTGTGGCATCCC
>CAYNVC010000441.1:0-1415 GCA_964400615.1 uncultured Anaerolineales bacterium
ATCGGCTTTGGCGTGGACGTAGAGTGGTACAAGGACACGCGAACCGGCGGCATCCCCGTCACCAATACGGTGGCGCAAGAGTGGGAGGAGCGGGTCAAGGCGCACAACCCGGCCTATCGGCTTTTTCTCAAACACTGGGAAGCGGCCTACATGCCGCCCAGCTACCGGGGGGAGATCGTTTTCGTCAACGACAGTCAACAGTTCGAGGGGTTCGAGGAAATGGTGGATGAGTTCACGGCTTGGGCAGAGACCTATTACCCCAACCCGGTCTTTTACCAGATCGGCTACCCCGCCGATAAAAAGTGGTGGGGCAAAATGGACGTGCCTCCCCAGGAGATGGGGCAATCGTTGGCGGACGTGACGCGGCAGGGGTGCGGCGTCTTTTGGGTGGATTTCACGCTGCGGCAGGTTGTACAGGTGGACAAGTAACGAGTGGCAAGGGGGCAGAATAAATGAATGTGTTGGCGACGGAATCGGAATGGGTCGAGCGAACGTTGGCAGGATTGACGCTGGATCAGAAAATCGGCCAACTCCTGCACCCCTGCATCTGGCCCTCGGCCTCCGAGCAGGAATGGGGCCAGGCGCTGGGAGAGGTGGAGCCGGGCGGCATGTTCATCTTTGCCGGCCGGATGGACGAGTTCCGCGCCGCCACCCGCTGGTTGCAGGCGCGTTTCCCCGTGCCGGTGATCGTCTCCTCCGACCTGGAGAACGGCGCTGGCTACATGGTCGAGGACGCGACCAAATTCCCCGACCTGATGTCGCTCGCCGCGACGGACGACGAAAAGCTGGCTTTCGAGATGGGTCGCGCCACGGCGCTGGAGGGACGCGCCTGTGGGGTGCATTGGTCGTTCGGCCCCGTGGTGGATATCAACGTCAACCCGCACGCCCCCGGCCCCAACACGCGCGGCCTGGGCGACGACCCCGACCGGATCACCCGCCTCTCTACGGCGCTGATCCGGGGGATGCAGGAAAACGGTCTCGGCGCTACCGCCAAACACTTTCCCGGTGGCGGGTGTGATAATCGTGACCCGCACATTTGCACCACCATCAACCCCTTGCGCATGGATCAGTGGTTCGCCCTGAGTGGCCGCATGTTCCAGGAAGCGATTGACGCCGGGGTGTGGAGCGTAATGATCGGCCACACGTCGCTGCCGGCCTGGGACCCCGGCGACGGGACGCACATCCAGCACGCGCCCCCGGCGGTTCTATCTCGCCGCCTCATCACCGGCCTGCTGCGTGAAAGGATGGGCTTTCAGGGCGTCATCATCACCGACGCCATGGACATGGGCGGCGTCACATCGTGGGGGCCGTTCGAGGAGATCATCCCCGCCGCCATCGAGTCCGGTTGTGACATGATCCTCTTTTCCGCCGTCAAGCGCGATTTTCCAATCCTGAAGCGGGCGGTCGAGGAAGGG
>CAYNVC010000441.1:1425-1993 GCA_964400615.1 uncultured Anaerolineales bacterium
CGGATCGAAGAATCGGTGCGGCGCATTTTGGCGCTGAAAGAAATGCTCGGCCTGCACCGGGACTCGGCTTCCCGTCCCCTTTCGAATGAGGATAGCGAGCACTTTGGCAAGGTCAGCCAAGAGATCGCCGCGCAGGCTGTCACGCTCGTGCGAGACCGCGCCGGCGTGCTGCCGCTCGACCTGGGGGAGGGGACGCGCGTGTTCAGCTATCACCTGCGGGCCGACCCCGAATCCAACGTGGATGGCTTTGACGATCTCTTGCGCGAGCGGGGGGTGCAGGTGACACGCTGCGACGAGAGCCAGGTGGGCAAACTCCCCTCGGCGGACGAGTTGGCCGGGTTCGACGTGCTGTTGATCAGCGGCGTGTTCAGATCGTCCTGGGGGACGAACCGCATTCGCCCGGCCGGCAACTATATGCGTGACGTTTGGGCGCTCATCACCTCGCACCATCCGCGCCTGGTGTTCGTCTCCTACGGCTCGCCGTACATGCTGTACGAGATGCCCAACCTGCCACTCGTGATCAACGCCTACTCACCCGACCTCAACACCCAAAAGAGCGTGCTGCGCC
>CAYNVC010000442.1:0-1992 GCA_964400615.1 uncultured Anaerolineales bacterium
ATCAGCGCACCGATCAGCAGCACGCCCACCTGGCCGCGATATGGATACGGTGAGTTGGTAAACATCTGCACGAGCATCAAGATACTGAACAGGAGCAGCGCGTAGGTGTATACCACGTGAACCCAGCGCATCGCGCCGTATGAGGCGCTGAACACTTGCAACGGGCCGCTGGAGGCTAATCCGATGTGGCTCCAGTACAGGCCATGCCAACTGTTGGTCCAGATCAGCAACATCATGACTATTGGCTCGATAGAGATCAGTATTATGTTGCGTGTCGTCAGCCACTTTTCCCGCCCGGTGTATTGGAGTACAAAGGCCAGCCAGGCGCTCGGCACGGTGAGAATGCCCACGTAGCGGGCGCGGGCCCAAAAGTATTTATCTGTCAGGTCTGGGCTGAGCAGACGGAGGACGTAAACCAAAGCCCACTCGGCCACGGCCAGCATCAGCACTGTGAAAGGGATCGCCCCCACAGACGGCCTGCGCTTGATGGCATAAAAAGCCAGCCAGGCAGAAATTGCCGCCGCTATCAGGAGCGGAAACACGTATGGTAGGTACTGCCAGTTCATCCTGGTTCTCCCGATGAAAGATCACTCCGTGGTCAGGAGTGCAAATTGCATTTTCTAATTATACCCGAATCGGAAAAACTTGCGAGTGGGAATGCCGACGCGGCGGAGACCGGGGCAACTCGTCACAGCAGTTCGATTTTCCAATCCACGATTTGCACCTGGGGATGGTTGGTCTCGATCCAACGCACCGCCCGCTCGAGGACCGTATGGACGCGACCGGGGTCATTGGCGACGGTGACGAGGGCAATCTCGGCTGCCTGCCAGGCGTCGTTACGGGCTACTTCGGCGGCGGCCAGGTTGAACTCGCGGCGCAGGCGGGACAGGAGCGGCTTGAGGCGGCTGCGCTTGCCCTTGAGCGAACCGTTACCGGGGAGGTGCAATTCGACGGTGCAGATACCGATGATCATGGTGTGAAACGTCAAACGTGAGGCTTATTTTTGCGTCCAGTTGGGGGCGGCATATTTTTGTTCACGCAGTTCTCGTGTCCAGGCGAGTTCGTCCTGGGTCAGTTCGCCCGGTTCCAGGCGCAGGTTCAGCGCGGCGGCCAGGCCGGCCGTAATTGCAGCGGCGGCCTCGTCCCACGTGACGGGCCGGCCCAAGATTTCTTGGACCGTCGCGGCGCGGCCACGCACGCGGGCGGGGTCGGGGTGGGCGGCCAGGAACTGGCAGATACGGGCGATGTCGCCATAGAGAGGCACGGTGCCGTGCTGGAGCACCGTCCCCTGCGCCCGCATTTGGGCGCTGCCCACCAGTTTGCGTCCGGCGACGGTGATCTCATAGTCGGAGGGGGACTCGAAGCAAACAGGGCCTGTCGAACGGTGGTCGGCGCTCCGGTCGGCGGCGATGTGCTCGACGCCCAACAATTCCAGGCTGTGCACCAGCCCGGCGCTGAGGCGGCGGTAACTCTCCACAATGGTTCCGGCCACGCGCGGCTCGTGCTGCGGGGCGACGATGCAATAAGTCAGCTCGTCCACGTGGAGGATGGCCCGGCCACCGGTCGGGCGGCGCACCAGGCCGAATCCGGCGGTTTGCAGAGCTGCCAGGTCAACGTCGGTCACGGGTTGCGCCCTTCCCAGCGAAAGGCAGGCCGGTTCCCAGCTATAGAGGCGGATGGTGGGAGGGGTCAGCCCGGCCGCCACGGCCCGCAAGATTGCTTCGTCCAGCGCCATATTGGTCGCCCCGTCGGCCGGGGACGAGCGGAGCAGCCGCCAGGTTGCAGGTGGGAGATTGTCCATACGAGACCTCGTTGTAACAAGAGAATCCAGGGTTGTATTGTAACACCACCTGCCATAAGGGGCAATGGGGCTGTGATTTGCGCCTTTGGGTCTTTTGTGGTATAAGTGGATGTACGCCCCCGTAGCTCAGTGGATAGAGCACCGGCCTCCGAAGCCGGTGGCCCGCGTTCAAATCGCGGCGGGGGTACTGA
>CAYNVC010000443.1:0-1962 GCA_964400615.1 uncultured Anaerolineales bacterium
CCCGCCGTGGCAAAGGTCTCGACGGTGGGGTACTCGCTGGCGGCCTCGTAATGCCAATCGAGCAGCGTCACGTCGTCCGGCAATTCGCCGATCAGGTCGGGATGGTTGAGCAGAATGTCGCCCCAGACCTGGATGCGCCGTCCATAGTTTGCGGCTATCTCGCGCAGGCGCAGGATGTGGCCCAGGTACACCCGTCCGACGCCGATTTCGTCGGCCAGTGCTTTGGCCGCCCCTTGCCCCAGGTTCCACGCTTCGTCGCAGTCCACGTTGAATGTGGTGGAGGTGAACGAGGGCAACATGTCGGCGTAGAGATCGTCCAGCAGCGTGTAGGTCTCCTCAAAGGCAGGGCTGAGCACCCAACGGACATCGGTCTCGGCCAGGTGGCGATATTCCGGGATGGTCAGCGTGTTGCGCAAGTGGCCGAACGATTGTAGATTGGGCATCAGTTCGACGTGATGGGCGCGACAGACCCGATCCAGTTCCAGGATGTCCCGGCTGCTGAGGGAACCGCATCCGGCCCCGATTTTGGGATGGCGGGGAAATTGGAAAGTGTGCTCGGTATAGAGCTGGAGGACGTTGATCTTGTAATGGCTCAGTTCCACCGCCAGTCGTTCGAGCGTTTCCAGGGTGGGGACTTTGCGGCGCGAGATGTCGAGCATCAGGCCGCGGTAGGGCAGCGCGGGCCAATCCCGGATGGTCAGGGCAGGCAGGGTGCAACCGTTCAATCGCACCAACTGGCGCAGCGTCTGGACGGCGTAAAAGAGGCCGGTTGGGGCGGGGGCGTAGAGGGTGACGCGGGCCGGTTCGATAGTCAGGGTGTATGCCTGCCCCTCCACCCGCTCCGGCGCAGCGGGGGGGGACGGTTCGAGGCCAAATCCGGCCGCCTCGTCCGCGCCACAGGTGAGCAGGATGACGTTTTCCTGGCGAGGCGGGGTAAAGGCCGCGCCGATTTCCGTCTCCAGCCCGGTGGACTGGTGTATTTCGTCCGCCAGTTGCCGGGCAGCGAAAAAGGCGTCGTCGCCCACCGGGGCCGGGGCGAGGATGCGGGTGTCGGCGGTGATGGTGAACGTGCCATCGAGCGGCGCGAGTTCTTGGGGTTGGGGAAGCAAGTGTAACAATTTGTCACCTCCTGATAGTGATGGTATAATCGCGGCCTGTGCATACATAAGGAGATGTCCTGCTAATGGAAGCTATCGAACAGGCCATAGTTGCTTTTTTGGAGACGGTCTTACACAATATCCACTGGCCCGGCGTGGTCATCATCATGGCCCTGGAAAGCGCCAATATCCCCATCCCCAGCGAGGTGACGATGCCGCTGGCCGGGTGGATGTTGGTGCAGGAGAGCGGCCTCGGCGTCTGGCACGCCATCATCGCGGGGGGGCTGTACGGGGCACTGGGTTGCACGCTGGGGTCAATCGGCTCCTACGCTCTGGGGTACTATGGTGGCCGTCCGCTGTTGAAAAAGTACGGGCGTTACATCCTGGTGACGGAGCACGATTTGGAACAGGCCGACCGCTGGTTCACCCGCTGGGGAGATTGGGCATCCTTTCTCTCGCGTCTGTTGCCAATCGTGCGCACGTTTATCTCGTTCCCGGCCGGGGTGGTGCGCGTTCCGCTGCTGCGCTTTACGCTGTTTACCTTTGTGGGATCGTTCATCTGGTGCGGCGTGCTGGCAGCGGCCGGTCACTGGTTCGGCTCCCAGTGGGAACTCATCCGGGCGTACATGCGCCCCTTTGATATTCCCATCGCCGTGGCGCTGTTGGGTGGGCTGGGCTATTACGTCTACCGGCACATCTCGCGTGCACAAGTCCGGGCCGGCGCGGAGGAAACCGGCGATTGAGGCCGTTTGATAGAGTGTTGAAATACTCCGCAAGTTGAATAATCGGATGTGGATCCCGTAACCAGGCGAGTGGGACGGCATGGCTGTTCGATTCTAGCGCACCCGGCTGCTGGACGCAGACA
>CAYNVC010000444.1:0-1961 GCA_964400615.1 uncultured Anaerolineales bacterium
CCGCTCCCGCAGGGTGGGCAGGGTGTCTCCCGCAAAGCAGTACCCCAGCGCGGCCCCGGAAAGGGCAGCCTGGGGAATGGTCGCCACCGTGACCGAGGTGCTGCTCAGTCGGCGTGGGGCGGGGAGGAAGCGGTAGCGGGAGGGCAGGCGGTCGTCGTCCGGCGGCCAGTAAGGCATCTGGACGTGGTAGCGGGCCAGCTCGAGCGCCGGGAAGAGGGCACGCAGGCGGCGCATCTCGTCCGCCAGGCGGGACTCGAAATCGTCGCCGGGGCGGGCGGGATGGAGCGGATTGCCGCCCGTCCCGTCCGCCCGCCGGTAGCCGGTGAGGGGAGCGGCGTTGCAATAGCGGCGCGGCTGTATCGGCACTGCCGTCCAATCGGCGGGACGCATAAAGCGGGGCGGATTCGTTCCCTTTTCCATTCGCTCCCGTGTATGCCCTATCCCCTCATCAACGGGGCCAGGTAGCCGCGCAGCGAGTCCAGCGAATAGTACTCCCGCCCCAGCCGAAAGTTGTGCTCGACCGTCTCCGCCCGCAGTCGAGCGTCGGTCAGCAGCGCGACCGCCTCGTCCGCCGCCCGCTCCATCACCTGCGGCGCGACCTGCGCCAGTCCCAGGTCGTCCCGCCCCGTCACATCCGTCCCCAGCGAGAGGACGCGGAAGCCCCTGGCGGCGATGTCGGCGCGGTAGACCGGGTACTCGAACAGCAAAATCGGCAGTCGGGCGCGGAGCGCCTCCAAAAACTGGTTGCCCCATCCCTCCCACAGGCTGGGGTAGGTGACAAAGTCGGCGTAGACGTAGCTATCCCAGAGGGAATAGATTTTCTCCCCGCCGCTCGTCTGCCGCTGGCCGCCGATCAGTTTCTCGATAAAGAGCGCGTCCACGCCCGCCCGCTCGATTTTGGCCTTGAGGTGGGCGGTGTAGCCGCTCAGGTCGTCCTGCGCGTACCCGGCCAGGACGAGCACGATGCGGCTGTCGGCGTCGAAGGGGCGGCCATCGTACAGGCCGCGCCGGTGGAGGAGGGCGCGGCGCTGGGGCGCGTTCAGGGCGCGGACAAAGTCCACCGCCAACTCGATTCCCTTGCGGGCGACGATGCGGGTCGCTTGCAGGATAAAGAGATCGTTCTGGCGCAGGCCGAGCCGGGCGCGAAAGTCGCGGTTATAGTCGTCCGGCTGCCAGGGGGGAGAGTCGAAATCGAAAATGTTGGGCACGACCGTGGAATGGATGCCCTTGCGGGCCAGCAGCCGCTCCTGCGCCAGGCTGTTGATGACGACGTGGCGGGCCAGCGGGTCGTGGGGCGGCAGGTACTCGTCGGCCAGGTCAACGGCGCTGGCGCAGGTGAGGGCCAGCGGGCCGGTGCGCTCCCAGTAGAAATCGTGGTTGTGGGCCAGGGCGGGCAGTTGCAGATCGCGCATCACGCGGGCCAGCGCGATCCCGACCGCCGGGTTGGCCGCCACCGACCAGACGTTCTGCGGGATCAGAAAGTCAATCCCCTTGTCCTCCACAAAGGCGCGCATCTTGCGCTCGATGACGCCGGTCAGGGAAAGCAGTTCGGCCCGGTAGGCAGCGTCGTCGGGGTAATCGCGCAGCCGGGTGAAGGTGTTATAGTTGAGCCGCTCGGCGTCGGCGCGGTGATGGTACATCTCCGGGATGAGAGTGCCCTGCGCTGCGCCCAGGTCGCCCGCGCAGAGGTGGACGGTGTGGCCCATCTCTTCCAAGACGCGCTGCCATTTTTCGATTTCGAGCGAGACGCCGTCGGTGCGCCCGACCTGGTAGTGAAATATGCCGATGGTTTTCAAAGTGACCTCCGATTACCCGCTGGACGGGTAATTATGTGTGGGGAAAGAGTACCTCGGATAAAGGAAATAAACGATAGGTCGCACCCGGCTGGACGCGGACGACGTAGACAGTCAAGCATCGTGTATTTCCGCAATCCGTGGTACTCCTCCCGCACTCGCACCGGC
>CAYNVC010000445.1:0-1941 GCA_964400615.1 uncultured Anaerolineales bacterium
CTCGAAGCGCATCAGTCCCTTCTCCATGTCGCCTGTGTTGGCCCCCAGGTAGACGAGATAGGCGTGTAGCCTGGTGGCATAGGCCAGCGCTTCTTGGGCCGAGTGCATATCGGGTTCACTGACGATCTCCAAGAGCGGCACGCCCGCGCGGTTCAAGTCCACCAGGCTGGCCTCGCCCCTGTGGTACAGTTTTCCGGCATCCTCTTCCAGGTGAGCGCGGTTGATTCTCACCCGCTCGACGCCCGCCTCGGTCTCGATTTCCAAATAGCCGTTCATCGTCAGCGGGGGAAATACGGGCGTATACTGGGAGATTTGATACCCCTTGGGCAGGTCGGGGTAAAAGTAGGACTTGCGGGCAAAACGAGTGGCGGGAGGAATTTGGCAGTGGAGCGCCAACCCGGTCAGGATGGCGATCTCGACCGCGTGGCGGTTGATGACCGGCAGTGTGCCGGGCATACCCGTGCAGACCGGACAGACGTAGGTGTTTGGTTCCAGGTCGCCGGTATCCTCAACCACCGGGCAGGAGCAGAACATTTTGGAGGCAGTGTGAATTTGGGCGTGGACTTCTAGCCCGATGACGGGTTCGTATTTCATCGTTTCTCTTCCCAGGTCATTATACCGCATTTTGCGTTCCGTGCCACCGTTTCCGCTTTTGCTACGAGTGCGTCGTTGGGGGAAAAGTAGGGCTTTCAATTGGGTATGTTTCGTTTCAGTCAGGGCCAATCCGCACCGGCCTGGAAGAGCCGGTGCTGGATAAAGCCCCCAGCGCCGCTTGTTCACGGCGGCGCGGCGCGAATATCCGCCAACTCGTTTGAAACACACCCCTTCCAATTCTAGCGCACCCGGCTGCTGGACGCAGACAAACGCAGATGACGCAGATCGAGTGACAGAGGAGAAACAGCGTTTTCAGCGTCCATCTGCGCTCTACTCTCGTATGCCAGAGCAAGATTGCTAAAATTTGGAGCCGTCCGTTTAGAGTTGAACAGCCCTGGGGGGAAGCAAGGACTCTATCTCCCCGCCCCTGACGTAAACGCGCGTCACGCGAGGCAGCAGGCTGGTGGTCACTTCGTAGTTGATCGTCTCGGCCTAGCGGGCGACCTCGTCGGCCGGGATGTGCCCCTCTCCCTGCCGCCCGATCAGCACCACCTCGTCGTGTAACTGGACTCCTGGGACTTGGGTCACGTCCACGACGAATTGGTCCATACAGACGCGCCCGACGATGGGCGCGCGCCGGCCGTGGATCAGCACCGCGCCGCGATTGGAGATGATGCGGTGGTAGCCGTCGCCATAGCCGACTGGCACGAGCGCCACGCGAGTGGGTTTGGCGGTGACGTAGGTGCGGCCATAGCTGATGCTGGCCCCGGCGGGCAACGTGCGCACGCGGGCCACCCGGCTCTTGAGGCTCAGGGCCGGGCGCAGAGGGATCGCCGGTTCCACCTCGTCCGAGGGGCGCAATCCGTATAGAGCGATGCCGCAGCGCAGCATGTCCAGTGCCATCTCCGGCAGGTCGAGCGTGGTGGCGCTGTTGGAGACGTGCTTGAGGGGGAAGGTGAACCCAGCCGCTTCCAACTGTTTCACCACGTTCATATAGAGGCCAAACTGGTGGCGGGTGAACGTTTTATCGGCCAGGTCGGCTACGGCAAAGTGGGTGTACAGCCCCTCCATCGCCAGGCCCGGCAACTGGCTCAGGAAGCGCACGAAATCCACCACTTGCCCTGGCAGGAGGCCATAGCGCCCCATACCGGTGTCCACTTCGACGTGGATGGGCAGCGATTTACCGGCCGCCGCAACCGCCGCCGCGAGTGACTCGGCTTGCGGTTTGCTGTTGACCGTGGGGGTCAGGCCCCAGCGCACGACCTGCTCCGCTGCTGCGGGCAGGGTGTACCCCAAGACGAGAATGGGGGCGGTGATGCCGGCCCGGCGCAGTTGTATCCCTTCCAG
>CAYNVC010000446.1:0-1936 GCA_964400615.1 uncultured Anaerolineales bacterium
GAGTTGGGATATCTATCTGACCAGAGAAAGAAACAGGTAGACAAATGCCTGCGGGTTCTGTTTGATTGGAATTAGGGTTGCCCCGTGACTGCTGATTGCGAGTTCGGCGACACAGCAGCGTTCAGGATCACATAGATTGGCTGAGGGAGCACAGAATGGCTGAACAAGACACTTTGGAACAACTCCGCGCCCACGTGGCGGACAAGTTATCGGAACTGGACGGCGTGGTCGCGCTGCGGCGCACCTCCGAAGGAACCGCCCCCTACCTCTTCCACGCCGGGGATGACCTCTCACAACTGGTGCTGAATCCCCGCTACCCGCTTTCCACCACCGTCTCGATGCTGCAAAAGCGGTTCCCGGAGGCTCGCTTCGGCATCGTGGCCCGGGGCTGCGACTCCCGCGCCCTGGTCGAGATGGCGAAACGGAACCAGGTTGACCCCGACCGGCTGTATTTGCTGGGGGTGGCCTGCACTGCCGAGGAAGCGCAAACGTGCTACTGCGCCGACCCCGCGCCCGACCTGGAGCAGTGGCCGCAGGCTGAACTGATCGGCACACCGGTTCCGGGTGCGCCGCCCAACCCGATGGTCGCCGAGTACGACGAGCTGCCGTTGGAGGAGCGGCGCGATTTCTGGAAACACCAGTTCCGCAAATGTATCAAGTGTTATGGCTGCCGCAACATCTGCCCCGAGTGCTTTTGCGAGTCCTGCGCGTTGGAGGACCCGGCCTGGGTGGAGCCGGGCCTGCTCGCCCCACCCTTTCCCACCTTCCACCTCATCCGCGCCATGCACATGGCGGGCCGCTGCGTCGCCTGCCGCCAGTGCGAACTGACCTGCCCGGCCCACATCCCGCTGACCGTCCTCTACGACCTGATGCGGCGCGACGTGGGACAAATGTTTGGCTACGTCCCCGGCGCGGACTCGGCCGCCCAACCGCCGCTTTCGCTGACGTTGGAGAATGTATAAAGTCGGGAGGGAGAATATGCATCCGGTCGCAGCACATTCACCGGGGCGCACAACCGCCCTGAGCGCAGATGATTTGGAATCGCTCATCCGCCGCGTCGTGCGAGAAGAGATTGCCAGGTTGCTGGCGCAACTCGGCTTTTACGAGGAGAGCACAGAGATTGAGGTCGGCTCGCCGCTGTACCAGGACATGATGGATATCCAGCAACGAGCGCGGACGGGTCATTTAGAGTTCTACACTTATGAACAAGCCTTTGGCGACGGAGCAATATAGGGCAGTTCATGAAAAGCAATTCGTCAAGAGATTGCGCCGCTATTCGAACCTGCGCAATCAGATTCAGCGGCGCGTTGACGAAATTCTGATCAATCCGTACCAGGGAACCGAACGATTGGGGTACAAGCCGGGTGGGCTGGACTTGCGGGGGTGTCGCAGTGTGCGTGTGACGCGCAACTTTCGTATCCTGTTCGTGATTTACAGAGTGCCGGCGAGTGCCCGAATGTGGATTTTGCTTTTGTGAGGGATTGCCAGATCGAACGGTCGTGTTCCTGACCGTAGGCCCACACGAAAAGGTATACGCGCTGCGCGAGGAAGCCGAGTCGTATCAAGTCGGGTCGGCCTGATGCGGCCCCAATGTTCGGCTACGTCCCCGCCACCGCTCTCGTTGACGTTGGAGGAATAGGAAATGAGACAGCAAGAGATACCGACAACAACGGCGAGCACCGCGCCGCCCAGCGGGATGATCGCCCATGTAGCCACCAGTATGACCTCACTGCCGGAGGAAGATTGGCCGTTGGTGGTTGAGTTCGTCAATTACCTGCTGTACCAACAACAGCTATCCCCTAAAGGGCAAAAGAATATGTCGGTTGCCGAGATACGGGCCGAAGCGCGGCGGCGTGCTGCTCTCCTTGAGGCGCAAATCCCCCGTGCCACCCTCGTGACGCGCTTTAGGGAGTTGGCCGAGGAAATACGTCAAGCA
>CAYNVC010000447.1:0-1920 GCA_964400615.1 uncultured Anaerolineales bacterium
CTCTGGTTCCCCCAACCGCGCAATGTCCCGCTCCGAATGGACGTCGGGTTGGGCGATAATGCCCACCCGGAACCCGGCCGCGATGAGCACGTGCCCGACGACCGCCACGCCGATAAAAGGGCTATCCACGTAGCTATCGCCGGTGATGAGGATGACATCGAGGGAGCGCCAGCCCAACCGGGCCAGTTCCTCCCTGGTGGTGGGGATGAACATTATTCTGCCTCTCAACTTGCCAACCGGTACATTGTAACAGATTCTCCCGTTCTGCACAAAAATGGCCGGCGCGGCACACAATCGAAAAGACGAGCACACCACACCGCTGCTGCGCTCCTGTTTCCCTGGCGTGCAGCGCTCACCATGCCCCGTGCCGGGTCAAAGCCCAGAACGGCCCGCCCGGCCTTCCGTTTGTCGTCTCGGTGCATCTATGCTACAATCTTGACCGTCCCGCGCAGCCACAAACCAACTTGCAGGAGGTCTAATCCAATGGAACAAAACAATTTCCGAGTGTACGGATACCGCTGGGCCGTGCTCCTGGCGTTCATGAGCGTCGTCGTCCTCAACCAACTCCTGTGGATCACCTTTGCCCCAATCACAGGCAGCGCCGCCAACTACTATGGAGTCTCAGATCTCAGCATCGGCCTCTTGTCCATGATCTTTATGATCGTCTACGTCTTTGTCTCGATCCCCGCCTCGTGGGCGATTGACACATACGGAATTCGCGTCGCCGTGGGGATAGGTGCCGCGCTGACGGGCATCTTTGGGCTGCTGCGGGGGGCGCTGGCGACCGATTACACCTGGGTGCTCGTCTCACAGATCGGGATCGCGGTGGGGCAGCCCTTTATCCTCAACGCCGTGACCAAAGTAGCCGCCCGCTGGTTCCCCGCCCAGGAGCGGGCGACCGCGGCGGGGCTGGGATCGTTGGCGATGTACCTGGGCATCGTCCTGGGGATGACGCTGACCCCGTACCTGACGCTCCAATCCAGCATTGGCAGTATGCTCATCACCTATGGCATCGCGGCGCTGGTCGTCGCCGTGATCTTTTTTGCAGTCGTCAAAGAGCACCCCCCCACCCCACCATGTCCTCCGGAACAGGAGGCCCGTTCGCTGGTCTGGGACGGTCTCAAGCAAATTGTACGTAACCGGAACTTTGTTCTGCTGATGATCGTCTTTTTCGTGGGGCTGGGAGTGTTCAACGGCGTGACGACGTGGATCGAGGACATCGTCAGGCCGCGCGGGTTTTCGATCACCCAGGCCGGCGCTATCGGCGGGCTGATGGTCGTGGGAGGCATCGTCGGCGCGGTGATCGTCCCCCTGCTCTCGGATCACTACCGTCGGAGAACACCATTCATCGTCTTATCCGTGGCCGGCGCAACCCTGGGGCTGGCCGGAATCACCTACGCCACGAGTTACTGGCTCCTGCTCGTTTCCGCCTTTGCTATGGGGTTCTTCCTGCTCAGTTCCGGGCCGCTGGGGTTCCAGTACGGGGCCGAAATAACCTACCCGGCCCCGGAGGGCACGTCCAACGGCCTGCTCCTGCTGATGGGGCAGATCTCGGGGATCATCTTTATCTTTGGTATGGATAGCCTCAAATCGCCGGAGACAGGTTCGATGACGGTTCCCCTGATCGTGCTCATCGTGCTCATGGCGGGGGGAGTGCTGATTTGCACACGCCTCAGAGAAGCAGCGATATGGGCAGAATAGGACACGGACGAACGCAAGAGCCGCCTCACCTCTCTTGCGGCCAGGTGGGGAACGCGGGCATCCTGCCCGCATCCGTGCAGCCAGGTGGGGAACCATGACGCGCACCCTTACGCCACGGTGCGCCTTGCGTGAACACGCAGTCAGCGTTATAATGAAACCTGCGCGGGGAAGTGTCGGAATTGGCAGACGAGCGTGACTTAGGATCACGTGGGGCAACCC
>CAYNVC010000448.1:0-1917 GCA_964400615.1 uncultured Anaerolineales bacterium
CGCATGGCGGCCTACACGCTGATAGCAGCCGTGACTCTGGCCCTGTTCCTCGCCATTCGCCATTCGCCATTCGCTATTCGCCATTCGCTATTCGCCATTCGCCCATTCGCCCTCTTTCTCGGCCTGACCGCCTGCCAGTGGTTGCCCATACTGGCACTGCTCCCGGAGACGACGCGCGGCGCGATGACGCTGGACGACGCGGCGGTGTGGTCGCTGCCGCTGCGCTACCTGCTGGGACTGCTGCTCGCCGACCGGGGCGGCTTCCACGAGTGGATGACCTACGTCGGCGTGAGCACACTGGTGCTGGCGGTCATAGGGACGCGGTCGGTGTGGCGCGTGCGCAGAAGGCGCTGGCTGGTCGGTTGGCTGGTGGGATTGGCGCTCTTTGCCGCCTGGTTCAGCCTGGGGAAGAACGGCGGCCTCTTTCCCCTCCTCTACCGGCTGATACCGGGACTTGGTTTGCTGCGCGTGCCGCCGCGCACCTGGGTGTTGGTGACATTTGCGGCGGCTGCGCTGGCCGGGCTGGGGGTGGACGAGGCGATCCGCCGGGGCAGCGGAGCCAGGCATCACCGCACCGGCCCGCTGCTGTTTGGGCTGCTCGCCTGTGGGCTGGTGGCGATTGACCTGTTGAGCGTGGACACTACTTTGATCGAGGCACGATCCCCACAACGAGTGTTCGCGCCCGCCCGGAGCGCAGCCGCCTACCTGGCGCAATTGAGCGAGGAACAGGATTTCCGGGTCTATTCCCCCTCCTTCAACCTCCCTCAGCAGACGGCGGAACTATACGGCCTCGACCTGGCCGGTGGGGTAGATCCGCTCCAACTGCGCTCCTACGCCGACTATTTCGACCGCGCCGCCGGCGTGGAGGTGGGCGGGTATAGCGTCACCATGCCACCATTGCTGCCGGGGAGCCATGTCGAGACCTCCCTGGCTGGGGTCGTGCCAGACGCGCAGATGATGGCCCAACTGGGCGTCAGATACACCCTCTCTGCTTTCCCGCTCGGGCCAGACCTGCCCGCCGGAGAGGATTGGCTGCTCGTGGCCCGCTGGGGATCCGTCTACCTGTACGAAAACCGGCGCGGGGAACCTCTCCCGCCCGGCTCACTCTCGAGCTCGGAGATGGCCGTCAGGCTGCTGGATGGGAGCGTCCTGTTCGAGTACCGCCCCCAGCCCGTCTACTGGGGCTGGGCCATCTCCGCCGTCACGTTGCTGGGGACAATCGGCTGGTGGCTGTTGGGGAGGAGAAACCGTGCACACTGAAATCACGCGCCGCGAGTACCGCTTTGTGCTCCTGGTGGGAGCGGTGGCCTTGTTCGTCACCTCCATCCCCTACATCCTCGGCGCCGCCCTGGCGACGGACGGGCGCATCTTTGGCGGTTTCGTCTACGCGGTCGAAGATTGTTACTCTTACCTGGCAAAAATGCGCGAGGGAGCGGGGGGAGCCTGGCTGTTCCACATCGCCTACACACCGGAGCCACATTCGGGCGCGTTCTTTTTTCCCTTTCACCTGCTGCTGGGGAAAATAGCGGCCCTGCTGCCCGGCGGCGACCTGACCACGCGCATGGTGCTCGTCTACCACGGTGCGCGGCTGCTCTTTGGACTGGGGCTGCTGCTGACCGTCTACCGCTTCCTGGCCGAGTTCACGCCCCGGCTGGCAGTGCGTCGCCTGGCCTGGCTGATGGTGACGTTCGGCGGCGGGCTGGGCTGGCTGCTGGTCACGCTGGGGCAACCAAACTGGCTGGGTACTCCCCCGCTCGATTTTTACCTGCCGGAGGGATTTGCCTTTCTGGTGCTGCTGGGCTTTCCGCACATTGCAGCCGCCCAATCCCTCCTGCTGTGGGGACTCTTGTTCCTGCTGTGGGCGTGGGAAGCAAACCCCCAATCACGCACCACGCACCACGCACCACGCAATACGCA
>CAYNVC010000449.1:0-1909 GCA_964400615.1 uncultured Anaerolineales bacterium
GCCAGAGCCACATTGGACGGAGCACGAGTACCTCATTGCTGCTGCATTGATGCAGCCTGATCCTTATTACTTGGGATACGCCACCGCCTTACACTATTACGGCTACACCGGGCGGCGCTCGAACTTGATCATCGTCGCCACCACAAGGCGCAAACGCCCCCGCGCCATCGCCAGCATCACCTACCGTTTCGTTCGTCTTTCGCCGCCCAGGTTCTTTGGTTACGCACCCATTTCGTTGCTGGATCAGATAGTACAAATGGCCGAGCGGGAAAAGGCCATCGCTGACGGGTTTGACCGTCCCAACCTGGTAGGGGGCGTGTTGGAAGCAGCCAAAGGGCTGTGGTTCGGCAGTGACGAGTTGGATTGGGACAAACTGGTCGCGTACACCCTGCGGCTGGGCAATCGGGTCGCAGCGCGGCGGCTGGGATTTTGGCTGGAACTGCTTGCACTGGTGCAGGAACCGCTGCTCTCGCGCTTGCAGGTGGGACAGGGGCACAGTTACGCCCTCCTGGAACCAGGTGGCCCGGCTGAGGGGTCGCGTAACAGTCGCTGGCGGATCATCGCCAACGTCCCGGAGCAGCAACTACTCGAATGGCGGGAGCACTGAAATGCTGACCGAAAGAGATCTGCGGCACACAGCATCACGGATGGGTCTCGGCGTCGGACAGACCGAACACGAATACGTTATGCTCTGTGTTTTGGATGCACTGAGCCATACTCCGCCCCTGGCAAGTACCTTTTGTCTGAAGGGCGGAACGGCGTTGAGGCTGGTCTATTTCGCCGACTGGCGGTATTCGGTTGATCTGGACTTTTCGGTCTTGCCGGACTTTCCAGCCGGCGAACTGCAGCCATTGGTCAAGGAATGGTTCGCACAGGTAGAGGCAACACACGGCGTAGAGGTCAGTCTGGCGGATATGCACCGCGCGAACGGTGCCGCCCGGATGCGGGGGAGGTTCGTTGGCCCATTGCACCATCCGGCCCGTCTGCTTTTTGACGTTACGTTGGACGAGCCAATCCTGCTCCCTCCGCGCAGACTGCCGGTCGTCACGACGATGTTTCCCGGCCTTCGTCCCACCGTCCAGACCTACACCCTGGAAGAACTGCTGGCCGAGAAGATGCGCAGCATCTTGCAGCGGGCCAAGTCGCGCGATTATTACGATGTTTGGCGGCTGTTGGCAGAAAAGGCTGCATACTTTGACCACGCTCTGGCGCGGGAGACGTTGCTACTCAAGTGTCGGCACAAGGGGTTGACGTTCTCCAGCCTCGCCGACTTTTTGGTCCCCGCGCGGCTGGCCGAGGCAGAAAGATACTGGGAGCGGGATTTGCGTGAGCAGGTAGCAGGTTTGCCCGAATTCTCGGCGGTCGTTGCAACGTTGAGACAACTGTTGCAGGATTTCCAAGACCCTACAGGTCTTGGCCCTGTAGGGTCTTGATTTTTCCTCGCGCCTCTAGCAGCTTATCGGAGAACCCTGTAGCATAGGACCTCGTGCTCGTTTTTGAGCCGCCCACGAGGGGCTAAGCTACATCTCTCAGACAACCTGCTAGTTGCCCGACGACGTGGGCCACCAGGGAGCGGTGTAGCTGCGCATCACCAGTGGCAGGTAGACGTAGCTGTGGCGCGTGGCGGGGCCTAGCTCCAACGGCCCGGCCAGCCGCCCCTCGACGACCACCTGGCGCGTGGTCAACCCGGCAAAGGGGAACTCGTGGACGTACTGCCCGTCGGTGTGGGCGATGACGCGGTAGGAATTGGGCGGGGCCAGCGGCGCGGATACCCACGGCCCCCCAGCGCCGCCCTGGAAGAGACGGCGCTGGGTCGGCAGCGGCCCTGGCGCCGCCTGTTCACGGCGGCTCCCTGCCACCCACGGCCCGGTGGCGTCGGGCAGGAACTCGATCAGCAGGCCGATCTGCG
>CAYNVC010000450.1:0-1905 GCA_964400615.1 uncultured Anaerolineales bacterium
TGGTCTACCGGTGACACCTACAACTATTCCATCGGCGAGGGGTACCTGCAAGTAACGCCGCTGCAAATGCTCAACGCCATCAACGTCATCGCCAACGGCGGCACACTCTACCGCCCGCGCATCGTCCACCACGTCACCGACGCGGAGGGAAACGTGGTACAGCCGTTCGAGCCGGAAATCATCCGCACGCTACCCATCAGCCCGGAGAACTGGTCGCTGATCCAGGAAGGGATGGAGGGAGCGGTGGCCTACGGCACGGCGACACGCGCTCAGATCGAAGGGGTGCGCGTGGCCGGAAAAACAGGCACGGCCCAATACTGTGACGACATTGCCCGCGAGACCGGTATCTGCCGCCCCGGGTACGCTCAACCGGAGCACGCCTGGTTCACCGCCTTTGCGCCGGTGGAGAACCCCGAAATTTCGATCATTGTCTTTGTCTACAACGGCGGCGAAGGATCGGTCAACGCGGTTCCGGTGGCCCACGAAATTTTAGAGTATTATTTCCACGGCGATGAAAACCCCCCGTGACGACCTGCTGCGCCGGGCGATGGCCGGCACGGCGGGCGCGGTCTGGGGGCTGGGTCTGGCCCGCCTGGCAGCGGAAGCCGGTTTCTGGCCGCCGCTCTACGGCTCTCTCCTGGCCGTCGCCGGCGTGGCCCTCGCCTGCGGCAGCGCGACATTGATCCTGCAACAACACACCGGACTATCTGCCTCCTGCCTCCTGCCCCCGGCCATCTTTTCCCTCTTGTACGTCGCTGGCATCGTCTCGACCCCGTTGGGGGGAGCGGTACTGCTGCTCGGCGGGGCAATGTTGGCGCTGTTGATGACCTGGGGGAAGCGGGTGCGCTGGCTGCCTCCCGCCCTCCTGGCGCTGACGACGCTCGCCCTCTACTCGAGCACCTTGCTCCCCTCCCTCGGCCAGGATGACACGTTCGAGTTCCAGGTCATCGTCCCCAAACTGGGGGTGGCACACCCCACCGGCTACCCGCTCTACGTCCTGCTGGGCAGGCTGTTCACGCTGCTCCCCGTGGGGGACGTGGCTTGGCGGGTGAACCTGGCTTCGGCGCTGTTCGCCACCGGAGCCGTGTTGCTCCTCTACGCCATACTGTTGCGCCTGACCGCGCACTGGATACCGTCTCTCGTGGCCGCGTTGTCGCTCTCCGCTTCTGCCACATTCTGGTCCCAGGCCATCGTTGCCGAGGTCTATGCGTTGCACAATCTACTCACGGCGGCCATCCTGTGGCTGCTGCTGCTGGTGGTGCACTCAGGCGCGGGAAATGCGACGCGCCGCTGGCAGGCCACGTTCTTCCTGCTTGGCCTGAGCCTGACTAATCACCTGACGACGGCGCTCTTGCTCCCCGCCGTGGCGCTGGCTCTGCTCTGGGAGCGCCCCCGCTTGCGGTTCCGAGGTTGGTTGAGCGGCGGGGGGCTGTTCCTGCTGGGACTGTCGCTCTACCTGTTCATCCCCCTGCGCTGGCCGGCGTTGAACCACGGCGCGCGGATGGGGCTGGGCCAGTTCGCTGCCTACGTCAGCGGCGGCCAGTTCCACGGGGCGCTGCAACTCGCCAGTTGGCGCGATCCCACCCGCTGGGCCATTCTCTGGCGGCTGTTGCTGCAACCGTTCGGCTGGATCGGGCTGGGGCTGGCGGGAATCGGTGCGGCGCGGATGGCGTTCACACAGAGGCGGGCGCTGGCGCTGACCGGCGTGACGTTCCTGGCCTTTGCCTTTTACGGCCTCTCCTACCACGTCCCCGACATCGCGGTTTTCCTGCTCCCGGCCCACCTGATACTCGCGCTCTGGATCGGCTTTGCCATTCGCCCATTCGCCATTCGCCATTCGCCATTCGCTCTTCGCCATTCGCCATTCGCCATTCGCCATTCGCCATTCGCCATTCGCCATTCGCC
>CAYNVC010000451.1:0-1902 GCA_964400615.1 uncultured Anaerolineales bacterium
GCTCGTGGGGCGCAATGTCTTTACGCTGCGCATAGCCTCGTCATCTCTGAGCTTTTTGGGGTTGGTCGCCGTGTACTTGTTGATCCACCGTCTCTTTGGGCCGGCGGTGGCTCTGGCGAGCCTGGCCGGCGGGGCCACTTCTTTTTGGACTGTCTTTGCCGCCCGGGCCGGGGCGCGTTCAGTCGCAATGATCCCCTTTGCTGCCCTGTCCGGCTATCTCTTTTGGCGTGAACTGTCCCCGCGCCGCGCAAAATCACGCTTACGACGCTCACTTTTTGGGGCGGGCGCCGGTCTCTGCTTGGGCCTGACCTTTTACGCTTTCACCGCCGCGCGGGTGCTGCCTGCCGTCTTTTTTCTCTTTGCCTTCTACTTGTGGATTTTTCACCGTCCCAGGCTGGCTGGGCTGGGTCAGCCGTTGCTCCTGGGAACTGTCGTCACTCTATTGGTAGTGTTCCCCTTGATGTATTACCTGCACGTCCATCCCCAGGCTGACCAATTCGACTTTCGGGATTTTAACCGTCCCCTGGCTGCGCTGATGGGCGGCGACCCGCGACCGGCGTTCCAGACCACCCTGGCGACGCTAGGAGGCTTTACTTTCCACGGAGACCCGCTCATCTTTGATAACGTCCCTGGCCGGCCGATCTTTGAATCGCTGACCGCTTTTCTCTTCCTGGCCGGGTTGTTCATCGCACTGACGCGCTGGCGACGGCCAGCTTATGCATTTGCTCTGATCTGGCTGTCGGTGAGTCTGATCCCCGGCATGCTCAGCCAACCGGCGCCCAACTTTTATCGCATTGTCGGCGCTCAAGCCGTCGCCTTTGCCTTCCCTGGCCTGGCCGTGGTCGAAGGCTGGCGTTGGCTGCGCCGGTACGTCGGTTCCCTCGCTCTGACTGGGGGACTGGCGCTCATTTTGCTCGTTCACCTGGTCAGCGCATGGCATGCCTACTTTGACGTCTGGCCCACCGTGGAAGGGGTCAGCTTCTTTTGGCAGAGTGGGCTGGCCCAGGCGGCTCGTTACCTGGAAAACGCGCCCGATTCCGGCCCGGTCGCCCTCTGCACCGTGCTGACCTACGAACGCGATCCCTGGTGGAGGCCCGCCTGGCAGCGCATGGACTGTTTGCTGCGCCGCACCGATTTGGACATCCGCTACTATGATTGCCGCGCCACGTTGGTACTGCCGGTCGGTCGATCCGTGCGCTATCTCTTCCCCGATACCGCTGTGCCTCTCTCTTTGATTCCCGCCGAATTGCCGCGCGAGTGGCTGCTGGCGGCGACCCCGCTTCCCAATGCGCTGCCCTCCGCGCCGGGTGCGGCGCTCGAATTGGAATCCCCTCCCCAGGCACTGGGACCTGATTCGGGCATGGCCTGGTTTGCGCCGGAGGCGGGGGGCGACCCTGCCCCGCTGCCAGTGCGCTTTGGCGATAGCCTGACCCTGCGCGGTTACAGCTACCTCCCTTCCGGCCCAGGTGAACCGCTGCGCCTGGTGACGGCCTGGGAGGTGCTGGCGACCCCTCCCCCGCGTCTGGTTCTTTTTACTCATCTCCTCGGCGACCCGCAGACCATTGTCGCTCAGCAGGATAGTCTTCCCTTGACCTCTCACAGTTTGCGGGCCGGAGACCGCTTTCTGGTGCTGCACGACCATGTCCCCATTCCGGATGACCCGTCTGCGGAGCAATATCTACTTTCCATTGGGCTTTACAGCAGCGACACGATGGCCCGCTTGCCCATCTACGATGGGGAGCGGCAACGGGGCGACCGTCTCTTTCTGGAACCGGTGAGCGTGGCGCGATGACTAAAAAAACGCTGCTTTTGTTGACCCTGCTCGTTCTGATACCTTTTGGCGATTTGCTTTGGCTGCCCACCAGCCAGCATCATCTGTTGTTGCTTGTGCTGTTTTATAAT
>CAYNVC010000452.1:0-1892 GCA_964400615.1 uncultured Anaerolineales bacterium
GTAGGGCAAGTTGGTAACTTGCCAAAACGCAAGTTGGCAACTTGCGCTACGTTTGCGTATTTTGACGACATCTTGCAACCCAGGGCAAGCGCAGGTATAATACTGCGGCGGCTCTGAAACGTCCACGCATCTTTTGCCTGAGGAGACTCTGCCATGCTAGTGCGAGATTGTATGACCTGCAACCCCACCACGGTCAGACCGGAGAGCGATCCGCTGGCCGCCGTCGCGCTGCTCAAATGCGGCAATTTCCGGCGGCTGCCGGTGGTGGGCGCGGAGGGCAGGCTGGTCGGAATCGTGACCCGCGCCGACCTGGAGGTGTTCCTGTCCAAAGCCGAGTCGCCGGGGGTCATCAAGCGGCAGCACCGCGTGGAACAGGTGATGAACCGCGAGGTGGTGACGGTGAACCCCGATTGCCCACTGGAGGATGCAGCCGGATTGATGATAAAGTACAAAATCGGCAGTCTGCCCGTGGTCGAGGGTGAACGGGTCGTTGGCATTGTCACCGAGACCGACATCTTTGCCCAGTTTGTGGCCGTGTTGGGCGGCGGGACTGACTTGCTCAGGTTGACCGTGCAGGTTCCCGATGTACCCGGTCAGTTGGCCGAGTTAGCGGGCCGCATCGCTCAGGTGGGCGGCAACATTTCCTCTGTGGTCGCCTACGAGGCCGGCGAATCTGGGCGGGTCAATGTTACGCTGCGCGTTGCAGGGGCCGGCAGGGAAGCGGTGTTGGAGACGGTTTCGGGCCAGCTCGGGCTTGATGTGCTCGATGTGTGGGGTGGAGATAGAGCATAGCCGTTCCTGTTACACCATCAACGTCCGTGCCTCTTCCTTTGCCAGCGGCTCGACCGTCAATATCTCGGTCGGGTCTCTATTTATCTCGACTGGCACGCCCGGCTCGTTCCAGCCATCAGAGTACCCGGCGGTGATCCGCGCCGCCAGTTCAATCTCTTGCCGCGTTGGTGCGCCCGGTATCAGCGTCGTTGGGCCGGGGTGCTCCGGCGTCGTGAGCAGCACCCCGGCCACGCCGCAGGCGGCCAGATAGTTGTTCTCCTGCTCGCGCCGTCCCACCACTATTTTGCACCCGGAGGGCAATCTCAGGTGCCGCCCCACCGCCAGGAGTTGTGCCCGTTCCACGCTCAGGGATTCCTCGCCCTCGTGGGCCAACAGGTCGCGCAGGCGGCGGGAGTAGGTTTGGTCAATCAGATAGCAGCAACCGCCGGAGGGCTGCGGATAGTCGCTGATGCCGAACCGGGCCGCCAGCGCGATCTGTTCCTTGCGGCCCCGCCCGCTGATCCCGTACAATTTCTCCCGATCTACCCAGCCCCGTTGCTCCGGCTCGGTCGGCGCTAGAACTTGGGCCGAGAGTGGACGGAGCAGGTATCCCCGCAAGCCGCTTTCCCGCTCGACTGTCTTGAGCGTGGGCCGCATCTGGCTCTTGGGCCGCTGCCCAACCACCTCGCCGGTAAAGACAAAGTGATAGCCGTGCTTTTCCATCCTGTCTTTGGCGCGGCGCAGCAAAAATATGCGGCAGTCCACACAGGGGTTCATCCCTGAGCCGTACCCGTAACGCGGGTGCAGCACCACCGAGATGTACTCGCCGGCCAGGTCTATCACCTCCAGCGGCACGTCGAGCGCCGCAGCCGCCCGTTCGACCTGGGTGGGGCCGCTCTCCCGCCCGACTGTGCGGTTCCGTTCGAGGTAGGAAAAGCCGGTGCGAAAGTGCAGCGCTGTCACCTGGATTCCCTGTTCGAGCATGACGCGGATGGCGAGCATGCTATCGAGTCCGCCCGAAAACAGTCCCACTGCTTTGATTCGTTCGTTTCCGTCCATTGGGGGGAGGATACCACAACGCGGCCAGGTTGCAAGTCTCGATGGAGGCGCTCCGGTGCGGG
>CAYNVC010000453.1:0-1889 GCA_964400615.1 uncultured Anaerolineales bacterium
CCTTCATCATCGGCTCCGCGTTGGCGGCGCTGGCCGGCATCATGTACGGCTCGGCCTATCACATCATCAGTTTCGACATGGGTATCATCATTGGTTGGAAAGCCTTCATCGCTGCCGTGGTGGGCGGGATCGGCGAAGTCAGGGGCGCTATGGTGGGTGGGTTTCTCCTGGGGTTCATCGAGATTTTCGTCGTGGCCCTGGGTAGCATACCGGGATTTGAGTGGCTCTCCTCCACCTACCGTGACCTGGTGAGCTTTACCATTCTACTGGCGATTCTGACCATCAAGCCAACCGGCCTCTTTGGCGTCGCCAGGAGACAAAAGGTATAGCGATCCTTGAGGAGCATGGAATGAGATGAAAACGATGAAAAAATTATCCAAACCCCTGATTCTCGCGCTGCTCTTTGTGGTGTTCGTGGGAGGCTCCTGGCTGCACATCTTTAATGACTATTGGCAACTCGTCCTCTTGTTCATGGGCATCAACATCATTTTGACGGTCAGCCTGAACCTGATCAACGGCTACATGGGCGAATTTTCCTGCGGGCACGCCGGGTTTATGGCCGTGGGAGCCTACGTGAGCAGCGTCCTGACCGTCTGGCTGTTCGCCGACGACAAGATATTCGGCTCCGCAGTTCTCCCCGCCTCCTGGGCAATCCCATTGTTCCCCGTGATTCTGATCGTTGGCGCTGCTGCCGCCTCCCTGGTCGGGCTGCTGATCGCCATCCCCTCGTTCAAGACACGGGGGGACTATCTGGCTATCATCACCCTGGCCGTCAACTATATCGTCAAGAGCGCCATCGAGAACATGGAGGTCATCGGCGGGCCACGGGGATTCGTCGGTATGAAACGGGTGATGAACGGCATGGCCGGTGTTTTCGATGCGCCGTGGCTGCTCATCTGGACCTTTATCGGGATGCTCGTCACCATCCTCATCATTCGCAACTTTGTATCTTCTACTTTGGGCAAGGGAGTGGAGGCCATCCGCGAGGACGAGATCGCGGCCGAGTTGATGAGCGTAAACACCAAGCGGATCAAGATGATCGCCTTTATGCTCTCGTGCGGGTTGGCTGGGCTGGCCGGTGGCCTGTTCGCCCACGGGCCTGGCGGGTACATCAACCCCGGCACGTTCACCATCCTCAAATCCACCGAGGTGATGGTCATGGTCTACCTGGGTGGGATGGGTTCTACCAGTGGCTCCATCATCAGCGCCATCGGCTTTACCCTCCTGCTCGAAGTCCTGCGCCCACTGGGCGTGTTCAAGTGGGTGCTCATTCCGCTCCTGCTCGTGGTGATGATGATCTTCCGTCCCTCCGGCATTATGGGCAGCAAGGAACTGGACGACATCTTCCCCTGGCTGCGCAAGATTTTCGGTTCCGAGGAGGAGAGTTATGCCCTTGCTTCAAATTAAACATCTGACTCACTATTTTGGCGGGCTGCGGGCGGTCTACAATTACAACCTCGAACTGGAAAAGGGCGAAATCGTCGGGCTGATTGGCCCCAACGGAGCGGGCAAGACGACGACCTTCAACCTGGTCACCGGGGCGTACAAACCGAGTGAGGGCGAGATACTGTTCAACGGTGAAAGCATAGTTGGTTTCCAACCTCACCAGATCACGGCCAGGGGAATCGCGCGTACTTTCCAGACCATCCGGCTGTGGAACGAGTTGACGGTGCTGGACAACATCCGCATTGCCCGCGCCTCTCGTATCCAGTACAGCCTGTCGGATTCGCTCATGCACAATCAGAGGTATCAGAAAGAGGAAAGACAGATCCGAGACCAGGCTCTCGACCTGCTGGCAGTGTTCGGATTGGCCGAACAGGCGCAAGAACGGGCCAAAAATCTGCCCTACGGCGCACAGCGACGGGTAGAGATCACCCGGGCGCTGGCTA
>CAYNVC010000454.1:0-1881 GCA_964400615.1 uncultured Anaerolineales bacterium
CCATAGTCCACTCGGCCACCTCTCCAGCGTCAGATTCGCCTCCCTCTGACAAGCCGGATTCTACCACGGCAACACACAACTGTCAATCCGCCTGCCCACCGATGACCGTCAATCCTCCCATCCACGGGCGCAGCACCTCCGGCACGACGATGCTGCCATCCGCCCGCTGATAGTTTTCCATGACGGCGATCATCACCCTGGGCAGGGCCAGCCCGGAGCCGTTGAGTGTGTGGACAAAGCGCGGCTTGTCTTTTGCCCCGGGCCGGTAGCGAATGTTTGCCCGCCGCGCCTGAAAAGTCTCGCAATTGCTGACGCTGCTCACCTCCAGCCACTCGTTGCAACCCGGCGCCCACATCTCGATGTCGTAGGTCTTGGTCGCGTGAAAGCCCAGGTCGCCGCTGCATAGCTCGACCAGGCGATATGGAATATCCAGCCGCCGGCAGATGTCCAGCGCATCGTCGAGCATTACCTCCAGTTCGTCGTAACTGCTCTCCGGGGTGGTGAGCCTGTACATCTCCACTTTGTCGAACTGGTGGCCGCGCTTGATGCCGCGCACGTCCCGCCCCGCGCTCATCTTTTCGCGTCGGAAACAGGCGGTATAAGCCACGTAGCGGACGGGCAGTTCGCCGGCATCGAGTATCTCGTCCCGGTGCAGATTGGTCAGCGGAACCTCGGCCGTGGGGACGAGCCACAGGTCATCCTCCACGTCGTGATAGATATTGTCGGCGAACTTGGGGAGTTCCCCCGCGCCCCACATGCACTCTTCCTTGACCACAAAGGGGGGATATATTTCGGTGTACCCGTGCCCCCTGGTGTGCACATCCAGCATCCAGGAAATGAGCGCCCGTTGCAGGCGTGCCCCGTCCCCGCGCAGGACGTAAAAGCGGCTGCCGGAGAGTTTGACCCCGCGCTCGAAATCCACGATTCCCAACTCTGGCCCCAGGTCCCAGTGGGGCAGCGGTTCGAAATCGAACTCGCGCGGCTCCCCCCACTCCCGCAAGACCGGGTTGTGCGTCTCGTCCGGGCCGATGGGGACGCTCTCGTGGGGCAGGTTGGGCAGCGCCAGCATTGCCGCCTTGAGGTCAGATTCGACCTGGCGCAACTCGGCCTCCAACGCGGCGATACGGTCCCCCACCTGGCGCATCTCGGCGATGAGCGGCTCTCGCTGGGCCTGGTCCCGGAGTCGTCCTATCTCTTTGGAGACACGGTTCCGCTCGGCCCTGAGCGATTCCACCTGGGTCAGCGTCTCGCGTCGCCGGGCGTCCAGATTCAGGACGGCGTCTATCTGAGCCGCGTCTGCGTTGCGGATTTGGAGCAGTTTTTTGACCTGGGCCGGTTTCTCACGCACGAGTGCAATGTCGAGCACGTCAACTCTCCTCTGACTGGTTCCATTTTTCGACCGCGCCCTGAATGGTCTGGCGCAGCCGCTCGTTGGGAATGAGGGCGATCTCGGTGTATAGCTGGCCGTCCACCCAAATTTCCAGGCCACCGTCGGGGGCCGTGCCCAGGTCAACGTCCGTTCCCGCCAGCGCGGGGTCGGCTTTTATCCGAGCGTGGATGATGTCTTCGATTTGTTCGGCAAAAGGAGCGGCCAGGCGCTCGCCGGGGTCATAGTCGTAGAGCGTGATTCCCTCGCCGTCTGCCCGCGTCGCGGCCACGGTCTCCGGTGGGGGCGTCGTTCTCATCCACTCTGGCTTTTGGCCCGGTTCCGGCGGCTGGTTGAGGTTGACCTTGCGTGTCCGGGACAGGAAGAACAGATATATGATGGCCGCTGCCAGGACAGCGACTCCGCAGGCTATCCAAATTATCTGTGTGCCCATTTTTCCTCCTCTGGCAAATATATTCGAGATTATAGCACACTTGGATGACTTTACCAATTGG
>CAYNVC010000455.1:0-1880 GCA_964400615.1 uncultured Anaerolineales bacterium
CCGGAACCCCCCCGTAGCGCCGGAATCCCATTCCGGCGCGGCTGTTAGTATACCAAATATCTCTCGCGGTGTCCATCCTGGAACGCACTCGCGGAGATCCCAATTAGTCACCCAGAGTAGCAGGCGGGAGGTTGCTTCTTGCATTATCCGCCCGCGTCCTGTATAATGCTGGGCGTGATGCTCGTCCTCGACCTGCGATGGCTGCTTTTCTACCTCCTTCTCTCATTGACCTCCGCCGTCTTGCTGTCTGTCTGGATGGATCGGCGGCGGCGGAAACGGGAGTCTCCACTCCTCAATCAGGAGGGAATACGGAGCGTACTGGACCAAGCCCCTTTCGGGTGGCTGATCCTCGATAGCCCCGACACCTACCGCTGCGCCAATCCCTACGCCCGCCGTCTGCTGGGACTAACCGCATCTTTCGGCCCTCTGCCGGAGGAGGAGTGGGCCTTTCTCATAGACGACGACCGGGCGCTGGTGCGGAGAGAAGCGCCATCCGTCGGCCGCTACCGCAGCGTGACACTCCCCTCGGACAAAATCGCCCACTGGTGGATCACCCCTTGCGGAGACGTGGATTTCGTTTTTCTATTGGACATTACCGTCCAGAGACATGCCGAAGAGGCCGCTCGCTACCTGCTCAGTGGCATGTCCCACGAACTGCGCACGCCCCTGGGAGCGATCCTGGCCCACCTGGAAATCCTGCTTTTTCCCGCCGTCTCCGCAGAGATCAAGGAGCAATCGCTGCGTCTGATGAAGGCCGAGGTGAAGCGCATGGCCCGGCTGGTGAACCTGATGCTAGAATTAGGCCGCCTGGAGACGAGCGCGGAGATGGAGCACCTGCCAGTGGACATCCTGGCGCTCGTCGAGCAAGTTCTCGCTTACACCGCCCCCCAGGCCGATGAGCAGGGAATTACCCTATCCATTCAGGCCGACACGCCACTGCCCCCGGTCGTGGGCGACGCGGACTTGCTCATGCAAGTTTTCTTCAATCTGCTGGACAATGTGCTCAAGCACTGCCGGCCCGGAGACCAGGCGGAGGTCTCCCTGCGGCAGGTAAAGGATGGCATCGAGTGCACGGTGCGCGACACCGGGCCGGGTATCCCCGTCGAGCACCTGCCTCACGTCACCCGGCGTTTCTATCGGGCGGCCCATGAGGAAATAGAGGGCAGCGGTCTGGGGCTGGCCCTGGTGGAAGAGATTCTGCGCCGTCACGGGAGCCACCTGGAGATCGAGAGCGACAGCGAGGGAGAGGAAACAGGAACGAGTGTTCGCTTCGTCCTGCCGATCCTGCCAGAGGAGAAAATGTAGACGTGAGCGATTGGCTGAAACAAAACCTGCGCCGTCGGTGGTGGTTGCTGCTGCTCCTGGCTCTGCTTGGGGGCTACTGGTTGCTACCTGTCTCCGGACAAGTGGTCGTGATGCCCGGCGGATCGGGTGCGGCGATTTGGCCCCAGATGCGTTTGGCCCCCGCCTCGCCTCGCCCCGGTCAGGAGGTGACGTTGTGGGTGAGCGACGTCGTTCCCTGGACTCACGTCTTGCTCGCGGTGGATGGGCAGCCGGCCCGGTTGGAGGAGTGGCCGGCCGGCCCCGACGATACCCTGGCCTGGGAATGGACTTTTGCTATCCCTGACGATGGCGACTGCACGCTCGTCTTTTATCACGACTGCGACACCGGTTGCGTGGAACGGGGACGGATGGTCGTGGGGGCGGAGCAGCCTTCCACGCCGGCCGGCCTGATGCCGACCAAACTGGGGGTCGTCCTCGCCAACCCGGAGCGGGACTGGCACGGTCGCAGCGGATGGGACGTGGAACTGACCTACGCCCGCCTGGCCGGGGAGGGGTACTGGGGGATAGATGACCTGGCCGGGCACGTCCATCGGGCG
>CAYNVC010000456.1:0-1865 GCA_964400615.1 uncultured Anaerolineales bacterium
CGTGCAGGCAAAGAGGATGTTTTCGGCGGCGCGGCCCTGGTGGGTGGGCACAAAGTACTGGAAGCCGGTGATGGATTTGACCGCATCCTCCAAATTGAAAAAGTTGCGGCAGCCGGCGTAACTCTCGTCCCCCATCATTATGCCGGCCCACTGGCTATCGGACATGGCCGCCGTGCCAGAATCGGTCAGCAGGTCAATGTAGATATCCTCGGCGCGGATGGCAAAGACGTTGTATCCTGCCTGCTGCAATATCCTCTCCCGCTCGGCGCGGGTAGTCTGGCGGATTGGTTCGACGACTTTGATTCTAAATGGTTCTACCGGAAATCTAGCCATAGTGTTCATCCTCCTTGTTCAAATTGATGGTTGGCAAGACCTCTCGATCTAATGTCCACTCTCGTTACCGTTGGATTGCTCTCCGACACACACCTGCCCTATCGTCTCAAACGGCTGCCCCAGGCCGCGCTCGACGCGCTGGCGGGGGTGGATCTGATTCTGCACGCCGGAGACGTGGACGACCCGGCGGCGTTGGAGCCTCTGTGGAACGTCGCACCGGTGTACGCCGTGCGGGGCAATCTCCACTTGCAAGACCTTTCCAGCGGCGGCGCTTCGCTGCCGGCCACGGTCGAGCTAGAACTGGGAGGGAAACAGGTTCTGCTCGTCCACGGACACCGGCCCGGCCCACCGGGGTTCCTTTTCAAAGGCATGCGCGTGCTCACTCACTGGTTGGGCTGGCGGGATAACGGCGACCTCAACCAAATTATTGCCCGTCGCCTGGCGCGGCTCTACCCGGCTGCGGACGTCGTCGTCTTTGGACACTCGCACCGGGCGCACGTCGAGTGGATCGGGCGCACGTTGTTGGTCAACCCCGGCGCGGTCTGTCCCACGCGCGGGGAGCGCCCGACCGTGGCGCGGATGTACCTGGGAGTAGGCCGGCCAAAAGTAGAGATCGTTTCCCTGCTAACCGGTCACCGGTCGTTGTCCAATATATCCACCACTTCCCATTCTGCTCCATCGGGAGATTGAGCGTCGGGAGGCGCTGAATCCTGGGCCTCTGTTGCGCCGGTCTCTAACAGGCCATCGGGAGATTGAGAGAGACGCTTGCGCACCGTAGCACCGGTGACGGTTCCCGGCAAGAGTTGCCTGGGGAACGAGACCGTGCCAGTGCGCTGTATCTCTTCGTTGGCTTTGGCCATATCCTCGAAAAAGGTCAACCCTCCCAGCACCACGCCCACCGTGCCGGCGTGGATGACGGCAAATATCCAGGCTTTGAGCCAGGCCATAAAGCCCCCGCCGACCTGCCTTGTCACGTCCGGCGCGGCAGGTGGAGGGAGGTGTTCTTCCGGCGGGGCGATCTTTTCGGCCTGCGGCGGCGGTTCGCTGGCGCTCTGTGCGTCGGGTTGCCCGGCGGACGCAGTTTCGCCCGGTTTTTTTTGTGCGCTCCAATACACCGCCGCCAAAGCTCCAATTGCCAGGAGCACCAGCCCCAGCAGCCCAACCCCAATTGCCAGGGCCCAAAGTGTGGACTCGTTCATTTTTTACCCTTCGATACACGGCGCATCCGGTCTAGGTCCAGCCTGGTTTGTTAGAATTGAACAACCCCGCCGAGTGCAGGGCGGTGGCGGCTCGATCTGGCCGTTCTGCCGCCGCCAGCCAGTTTAGTATAGCCTAATTTCGCCGCAAGTCAATCACCGTCCCGTGCCTGGGGGAAGGGCGGCTTTGCCCGCATGCGGCCATCCTGGCCGCGTTCCGGTGCGACCGCCGGATCGCGGGTGTCCCCGCTCGCATGCGGCCAGGATGGCCGCGTTCCGTGGGGGCCGCCGGATCGCGGGCGCCCCCGCCCGCATGCGGCCAGGATGGCCGCGTTC
>CAYNVC010000457.1:0-1827 GCA_964400615.1 uncultured Anaerolineales bacterium
GCCATCCTGGCCGCACGGATGCGGGCAGGATGCCCGCGTTCCCAGGCAAAGCCCGGCATAACATCAGGAGGTCAAACAAATGAACACGACCACCAAAACACATCTCGCCTTGCTCCTCGCCATAGCCCTGCTGGGGTCGAGTATCCTGGCCTGCAACCTGCCCGCCCCGGCGCAACCGACGCTCACGCCCGGCGGGCCGGAGCCAAACCTTACCCTTCCCCCGCCGCCCACGCCGGCGGCGGAATCCAGCCCCGCCCCTCCGCCCCCCTCCGGCAAGCTCATCCAGCCCGCCGATTTCACCTACCTGGGCGCGTTCCGCCTGCCCTCCGACGCCCCCGACGAGATCGGCTGGAAGTGGAGCGGCGAATCGCTGACCTACTATCCCGGCGGCGACGCGAGCGGCCCAGACGACGGTTTCCCCGGCTCCCTCTTTGGCACGGGCCACAACTGGAACCAATACATCTCCGAGATCAGCATCCCCGCCCCCGTCCTCTCCACCGCCAGGAACCCGGAGGAACTGAACAGCGCCGTCACCTTGCAGCCTTTCCAGGACGTGCGCGGCAGCTCGTTCGACTGGCCGCTGGAACAACCCCGCGTGGGGCTGGAATACCTGCCGCCACAGGGGGAGCAAGAGAGCGGCAAACTCTACTTTTGCTGGGCGCAGCACCTGGACGAGGGAGCGACCAAACCATCCCACGGCTGGTGCGAACTGAACCTATCCGACCCGCAGCCGGCCGGACTGTGGCGCATCGGCGCGTACTGGAATTACGTCACCAGCGACTATCTCTTTGCCATCCCCCCGGAATGGGCCGCCGCCTACACACCCGGCATGCCCCTGGCGACGGGCCGCTACCGCGACGGCGGGCAGGGGTCGCTTGGCCCCAGCCTGTTCGCCATCGGCCCGTGGAACGAGGGCAACCCGCCCGCGCCCGGCGCGACGCTCCCCGCCATCCCCCTCCTCCTCTACGGCGACATCTACACGGAAGGCGCTCCCGCGATGAACGACTATGCCCACTCCGACCACTGGTCGGGCGGGGCCTGGCTCACCGCCGGCGATAAATCCGCCGTCGTCTTTGTCGGCACCAAGGGGCTGGGAAATACCTGGTACGGCTGCCCCGATGGCACGGTCTGGCCGGAGGAGCCGCCCTTTCCGCCAGAGTGCGACGACCGGGGCTGGTGGTCGGAGCGGTTCGCCGCCCAGATCATCTTTTACGACCCCGCCGACCTGGCCGCCGTGGCGACCGGGGCGCTGGAGAGCTGGCAGCCGCAGCCCTACGCCGTGCTAGAGATCGAAGAGGTGCTGTTCGACCCCGATTTCGAGCTGTTCTACCACCTGGGCGCAGCCGCCTTTGACCGCGAGCACGGCCTGCTCTACGTTCTGGAGCCGCTGGCGGACGAGGAGAGATCGCTGGTGCACGTGTGGAAAGTGGATTGACGCCAAAAATGTCCAGTTCCGCCGCCCCCGCGAGTTTGCCATATCCAGCCAGGCCGTGTAGAATGGGGAACAAGAGGCCACTACCGGCCTGACCTGTTTCTCTCAGAACGCAGACAAACGCAAGCGACGCAAGAGGAATAAAAATGAACCTCGACAAACTCAAATCCATCATCCTCAGCATAGCCGGTGGCGGGCTGTTCCTGGCGGGGCTGCTGCTCCTGACCGGAGCGCCACACATAGCCCGCGCCGACCCTGGCGACCCGTTGTTCGTCAGCACGACCGGCAGCGGTAGCGGTTGCTCCCAGGCCGCCCCCTGCGCTTTGCACACGGCGCTGGGGCTGGCAAACGACGGCGACACGATCCGCCTATCCCAGGGCATCTACTCGGCGACG
>CAYNVC010000458.1:0-1823 GCA_964400615.1 uncultured Anaerolineales bacterium
TAGCGGGCCATCAGGCGGGCGGCTTCTTCCTGGTCGGCGTCGGCCCGCACGCTGATGACGCCAGAGTCCATAATGTCCGTCACGCGAGTCCAGGGCGGCACGATGACCAGTTGGCGCAGAGAGACCACACCCACCAGCCGCACGTCCTGGTCAACGACGAAAAGATAGTAGACGTCCTCCGACTCGGGCGCGACTGCTCGCAGGTAAGCGATGGCTCCCTCGGCCGTCATCTCCTCGTGGAGCAGCACCTTGACCGAGGTCATCAGGCCGCCGGCGCTCTCGTCGGCGTGGATCAGCAACGGGCGGACGTCCTCCGGCTCCTCCATCGCGGCCAGCGCCTGGATGGCTTTTTCCGGCGCAATGTCGCCCAGCAGGTCGGCGGCCTCGTCCGGCTCCATCTCGTCCAGGATGCGGGCCAGCTCGTCCGCTTCGAGGCGGGTGGCGATCTCGGCAGCGTCTTCCTCTTCCAGTTCCTCCAGGATGTCGGCCGAGTCTTCCAGGTCGAGGTGCGGCAGGAGTTGATCCTGTTCGGCAGGCAGCAGATCGTCAAAGAGATCGGCCTGGTCGGGGGGGCGGAGCGCCTTTACAATTTCGACGGCGTGGTTCCAATCCCCCTGTGCCAGAGCCTGGCGTACCTGTTCGAGTGTAGTCTCTATCTGCGTGCGATCCACTGTCTTCTCCTGCGGGCTATTATCGCATGTTGGCGGGAGATGTCAACAAGGCCCAAATTTCAGGGCGGCAACAGCAAACCCAGGGGAAAACAAATCTCGCAAGCGTTGTGCCGTTAGATACTATCGCACCTGGACAGGATGGGGCAATGGTTCACCCCGCAACCCCGCCAGCAGGTTCTCGGCGGCTATCACTGCCATCCTCGTCCGCGTGACGACGCTGGCGCTGGCTATGTGCGGCGTCACGATGCAGTTCGGGAGGCTCAACAGCGGATGGTCGGCTGGGAGCGGCTCCGGCTCCGTAACGTCCAGGGCCGCATAGGCTATCCCTCCATCCCGCAGCGCCCGGTACAGAGCAGCCGCGTCCACGACGCCGCCCCGCGAGGTGTTGACCAGCACGGCCGTGGGCTTACATTTGCCAAGTTCATCCGCTCCAATCAGGTGATAGGTCTCCCCGGTCAGCGGGACGTGCAGCGAGATGAAATCAGATTCGGCCAGCAGGGTATCCATATCCACGCCGGTGACGCCCCAGGCGGGGTCAACGTCAACCGCCGAGGTGTCGTGGTACAGAACGCGCATATCGAACCCACGAGCACGCCGCGCCACCGCCTGCCCAATGCGGCCCAGGCCAACGATGCCCAAAGTCGCTCCGTGAACGTCCTGCCCCATCAGCAACATCGGCCCCCACGTCTTCCACCGGCCGGCGCGGACGTAATCCGCCCCCTCGACGATACGGCGGGCAGCGGCCAGGAGCAGCGCAAAGGCGCAATCGGCGGTGGTCTCGGTCAGGACGCCCGGCGTGTTGCCCACGGAGATACCCCGCGCCGCGCAGGCGGCCACGTCAATGTTATCGTAGCCGACGGCCATGTTGCTGACGACCCGCAAGCGGGGAGCAGAGTCCAGCAGTTCGGCGTCAACACGCTCGCTGAGCAGGCAATAGAGACCATCAATATCGCGCACCTGTTCCAGCAGAACGTCGCGTGGGATGGGGAGTTCACCCTCCCACACCTCCACCTCACATTCCCGCCTCAGCATATCGAGGCCCGCGTCGGGCACCAGTCTGGTGACGTAGACTTTTTTCATCATAGCCTCCTTTTCCTCAGTTGGCAACTTGCTCTACACCACAACGTAGCGCAAGTTGGTAACTTGCGCCAT
>CAYNVC010000459.1:0-1813 GCA_964400615.1 uncultured Anaerolineales bacterium
CCCCGGAGGTTATGGCAACCGGTGGTTGCACGAAAACCTCCGAGGCCCACCTCACACCAGAGTCCAGACCACGTTGACGAGGTTATGGGCCAACATTGACGGAAACAGGCTGCCGGTACGTTCGCGCATCCAGCCCAGGGCAAATCCAACGATCAGCTGCATAGTCAACGTCGGCCAGTAAAAAGTCAGGCGCATCTGCGAGTCCACGCGAAAGGCGTGGAGCGCCCAAAAGATCAAGGACGTGATCACCCACCCCCACCCCACTTGAGCACCCCAGAGTTTCCAGGGACGGCCCAGCGATCTGTTCAGGCCGGGTTGGATGACACCCCGGTAACAAAGTTCTTCAGCGACACCCGGCATGGTCAGTTGGTACAAGAGGTACTCGAACGCGACAGGCACAGATGTATTCACCCCTATACCCAAGAACCTGAGCAACGAGCTCCGCGCCACCACGAACACGAGCAACACTCCCGTCACAATCAGGCTATCCCGCCAGGCACGGGCCGAGATGCGCCAGGTCAACCCGGCCCGAGAAACGGAACGTGTGCCCAGGATAAAGGCCAATGCCCAGGCGGCCTCCAGGATCATTGTCTGCCAGGGATCTCTGACGAGCGTCCAAAACATCCCCAACCGGGTCAGGGCCAGGCTGACGAAGAAAAAAACGGCCAGCAGAAGCAATCTCCCCAGCCCGACATCCCGTCCCCGCCGGCTCAGCGACCAGAGCGCAGTGGCAATAAACGGCAACCCTACAGCCACCAGGCAGGCCCACCCAACGAGAGCACCGCCCAACCAACGAGCCACGTCGTTCACGTCGCAGCCCAGTCAGTAACTTTGGAGCACCACCGGCAGGTAGACGTCAAAACCGTTGAGGAAAGAGGTGGCGGTCAACTCTACCGCTTCCGCGCCGTCACGGGACACGCGGGCGCAATTGGTGATAGCCCAGGTCGTAAAAGTCACCGGGACGTGCACCTGGAACGTGATTGTGACCGGTACAGTGCTGGTGACAGTGCCCGACCAATAGATACCGCCCGTATCAGTCACCGGGCCTTTCCAGGCCGGCTCGATGGCGACGCTGCCAGTAACGTAGGTGCAAGGAGCTGGAATGACATCTGTCAGAGTCATCGTGGCGCTGACCGCCTCGTAGAGAACGATGGTGTAGGTGAGTGTCTGGTCTTTTTGCAGGCGGGTATGGCTCACACTCTTGAACGAGTCAGCGAATGAGTGAACACCGGAGGGGTAGGTGATGGTAAACACACTATCACTGGTATCGCTGATAGTGGCAGTGATCGTGCTGCCCACCCGCACCGCGACATTTGCGGAGGGGATAGCGGGAATGGTCCAGGTATACACCCCGGTGTTTGCGACCTGATCCTCAATGGTCACCGGCGTGATGAATCCATCGGTCGAGTACTCTAGTTTGATCTTTCCATTCACGCCGGTAGAGTGCCACGTGATTTGCTCCTGTTCCCCCACGAGCCAGGTCTCGCCGCCGTTGGGAGAGGTAAGAACCAACCGTGAGTTAGCAGCGGCGACGTAAACGTTGAATTGATCTAGTTCCTGCTGGCGCGTCATACTATCGTCCAGGTTGATGGTATCGGTGATGCCCTCGGTGCGCAAGCGAGCGACGTTGCGCATCAAAAAGCCGCGGAACAATCCATTGTGCGTACTGGCCATGGATTGGGTGTAGACGAGAGTTGGTTCGTAGGTCTGAATCAGCGGCCCCAGGATATAGTCCGAGGCATAATAATCCACCGCAAATGGATCCCGGCTGGCAAGCAGCACGTCCTGGCGTTTGGCGCGGGCGTGGTAGGAG
>CAYNVC010000460.1:0-360 GCA_964400615.1 uncultured Anaerolineales bacterium
TGGGGTCGCTGATGGCTATGCCGATACGCCGTTCACCGGGATCCAGAGCTAACACGCGCATATTTCATCGAGAACACGGATTACAGGGCAGCAGCGGAGCATTTGAGTCGGGTGTGTTTCAGATATGGGGATCAAAAGTGGCCCTGTGAGAGCCTGTGCTACGACCGAAATGAAACGCAACCACTAGAACGCCTGGCTCACCTGCTGCTCCTGTTGGGGCGCGACTCGTACTTTGATGCGCAGCGGCAGCAACGGCATGCGCTCCAACCACTTGAACCGTTCCGGCCACTCGGGCCAGAGTGTGATGCGCGGCGGCTCGGCCAGCGGTAGGCGGCGGAGATGGTCAGGGCGCGGTCGGCC
>CAYNVC010000460.1:370-1812 GCA_964400615.1 uncultured Anaerolineales bacterium
GATCACCGGCTTCGCCGCGGTGGCGCCGTTTTCCCTGGCGCTGGCCTGGGCCGGACGTTGCCCGTGGACGAGAGTCGCCGCCGAACCGGTGTCGAGCGCCACCGCTGCATAGCCACGGGCGGTGACGAAAAATGTAAACCAGCCAGGGCCAATGTCCTCCTCGGCCACGTCGTTCAGTTCAAAGTGAGCGTCCACCAACTCGTATTCTGGCGGCAGGCGTTGGGAAAGAGTCGCGTAGGCAACTGTCTCGGCGTTGTCCATATCCACCGCCAGCCCCCTCACCTGTAACCGCATATTCAGCCCTACCTCGTCGGACTGTTCGTTGAGAAAGTGGGTGTATGCCTCTTTGGGTATCCCTACGATGAGCAACGATTGGCGGAGTAGAAATTCGTTTGGTTTGAGCAAATCGCCCGCCGTCATATCCGCATAGGCCTGATCGAGCAATTGTTCTTTCAATTGGTTAAAAGCCCGGTTATAGTCCGCCTGGGTGACGGCGCGCACCTGCTCAAGCTCGGCGCCGGCGGTCGGGTTCGGGTTGATCACCCGCACGGCGGATCCGGCCACACCCTCCACGCGATTGATCTGGAAAGCGCCCACGTTGCCCAGTGTCTCGTCCAGCGCTGCGATTGGCACGGTTGCCTGCCCGCCGGCGGGAACGGCGACGTCCGCAGTGGTGCGGAACCGAATGGGGTAACTGGTGGACGAGGTGCGCACGATTGTGCCGGCGGGGACGATGTAATCCTGCGCCAACAGGTTGGTGAACAGGGCCGTGCCGGTTGACCGGCCCGAAATTGCCCCGGTAGCGCCGGTCGTCGCGACCTCGGTGTACCCCTCGACTTCGATGCCGACGCGCCGCGCCGGGACGAGGTGCGCCGCCAGGTCTATCGTCTCCACGTCTGGATCCACCGATACGGGGACGATGGAGACGAACTCGGCGCCGGCCGGGATCAGCGTCACCGCGCCGCTGGGCACGATGGCGTAGGCGCTCCCGGCGACGATCACGAGCGCCAGGGCAAAGACGGCGAGCCGTATCCCCAGTTTGACCCGCTCCAACCACGGCGCGTGGGTGTGGATGGGGCGAGGTCTGAGGTCTACTCTCTCACTCCACCACGCGCGCGGGGGCGGTTCGATCTTGTCCGGGGGGCGGCTGCGCCACACTTGGGCCGAAATCGCTTCCTCGGCGCTGGAGAAAGCGGGGAACCCGCACCCCCGGGCCAATTGCCGTTGCTCGATGTCGCGGGAGACGATGGCGATTTCTTGTTGCCGTTTCCCGGCCTCGCGCCGCAAGAGGTCAAAATCCAGTGCGCGGGAAAGGAAACGCACGTCCAACGGCAGGACGAGCGCCACGCGCCCTTTATCCACCTGGTCGAGCCGATGCCGGACTGAGGCCAGGTCGTCTTGTGTTTGCAGTTCTATGATCGAGCAGGTTCCCATTGCAAATG
>CAYNVC010000461.1:0-1806 GCA_964400615.1 uncultured Anaerolineales bacterium
GCACCAGATCGAGCGGGAGAGGGTTTTCGTCATCGGCGTGGCATGCGAGGGTGTACAAGAAGCAGGAGGCAAGAAGCAGGAGGCAGGAGGCAAGGGGCAGGAGGCAGGAGGCAAGGGGCAGGAAGAGGGGGGAGCGCTGGCGGCGCGTTGCGAACGCTGCACAGATCGGACGCCGGCGGTCTACGACGTGTTGATCGGGGAGCCGCCGCAGGTGGAGCCGGTGGAGGACGATTACGCCGACCTGGCCCGCATCGAATCGCTGCCGCCCGCCGAACGGCTTTCCTTCTGGCTGCACGAGTTCGACCGCTGCATTCGCTGTTACGCCTGCCGCCAGGTCTGCCCCGGCTGCTATTGCACCACCTGTATGTTCGAGCGGGACGATGGGCTGTGGGTGAGCATGGGGATCGAACTGCCGGAAAAGTACGTCTTTCACCTGGGGCGGGCGCTTCACCTGGCCGGGCGCTGCGCCGAGTGCAACGAGTGCGAGCGGGTTTGCCCGATGGGGCTGCCGCTGAGCCTGCTCAACCGGCGGCTGGTGCGGGAGGTGGACGCGCTCTACCATCACCGGGCCGGGCGGGATGAGACGCTCAGCCCGCTGCTGTTCGAGCTGGGAGAGGATGGTTCGCCGATATGAAACCAGGAAACGAGGGGAACAACGGGAGGGATGAGATGAAGTATGCGTCACGCGATGCGGTGCGAACCTGGCTCGACGGTCTGGCCCAGGAGGTAGACCTGGTCGCCCCCCGCGACGTGGACGGGCACGTGCTCTATCGGCCCGTGGCTTCCAGCGACGAGATACTGTTCGACTACGAGCGGCCCGAACTCTCGGCCAAAGAGTTTATCTTTCCGGCCACCGAGGTCATCTTGCGGATCGAAAAGCGGGGCCAGGAGGTGGTTCAGGAGGAGGTGCTGCCGGAGCGGAAACAGGTCATCTTTGGCATCCGCCCCTGCGACGCGCACGGGTTCGCGGTGATAGACGCTCTCTTTCTCGAGCAGGAGCCGCCCGACCGGTATTACAGCAATCACCGGGAGCGGACGACGCTGGTGGGGTTGGCCTGTCCGCAGATGTGGGAGGGCTGCTTCTGCACCTCGATGGGCGGCGCACCGGACGATCCCACGCACCTGGACGTGATGCTCAAGCAGGTGGATGGCGGCTACACGGTGGAGGCTGTGACCGGAAAGGGGGAGACCCTGCTGGCCGATCTGGAGATGGAGGAGCGTGACGTGCAGGCCGCGCCACCGGCGGCGGACGCCGATCTTGTCCCCGTCGCCGATTCGGCCCATTGGCGCGGACTGTTCGAGGACGAGATGTGGAAGCGGCACGGCGAGCGTTGCCTGAGTTGCCGCATCTGCACCTACGTCTGCCCCACCTGCCGCTGCTTTGATCTCACCGACCGGGTGGTGGAGGAGCGGCCTGGTTTCACCCGCATCGAGCGCATCCGCGCCTGGGACGCCTGCACCAGCACCAACTATCGCCGCGCCGCCGGGGGGCACAACTCGCGGCCCACCAAATCCTCCCGGCTGCGCAATCGCTTCTTTTGCAAGTTTGTTTACTACCCGGATGACTTTGGCCCGTTGGGCTGCGTGGGCTGCGGGCGCTGCGTCGTCTCCTGCCCGGTGGATATTGACATCCGCGAGGTGATGCGGGACGTGGCGCAAACCAAGTCCGAGCAGACGTAGAGCAAGTTGCCAACTTGCCGGGGCTTGCCAAACAATCTGGAATGAATAACAGGGGGTAGGATATGTTGAAAGAATTCAAAGAGTTTGCGTTGCGTGGTAACGTGATAGATATGGCGGTGGGCATTG
>CAYNVC010000462.1:0-1786 GCA_964400615.1 uncultured Anaerolineales bacterium
GCTACTCCAACGAGTCGTCTTGCTGCCTGGGACTAACATTGACCAAGGCTCCAAAGCACACCTGACCTTCGCGCCGGTACCAGTCCGCCCCCCAAATATCCCGTGGCTGGCTGCCATCTTCCAGCAGAGCCGCTTCACAGTCAGCGTGCAATTCTCCACCCCCGGCCAGGATTTCACGCTCCACGTCCACAGCCAGCTTGATCAACGTCTCGCCAAAGGCTTGGCACATCTGCGCCAACTGCTCAGACGTGGCCGGTTGCCGAATTATCAAGATCATATCAGTTGCTCCCAAGCAGCAATCTCGAATGGATTTTCAAACGAGCGGCAAGACACCGCGTCTACCCCGACCAGGATGAAAGGTGACAGTCTCAAACACCGCGGCGATATTATACTATGTCGCCAGACAAGCGACAAGCTGCCGAACACACGTCGAGGAGCGATGTGCCCGGCCTGCCGCAGTAACAGCGTCTCGCGCTCATCCAGCGCCGCTGCAAATTTGCAGTTTCGCCCAGCCTGTGATACACTAATTTGAGTTGGTTCAGATAAAGCCTTGACTCCGGCCCCCCAACTGAACAAACGTTAGCTAGTCGCCATGCGCCCAGCATATTTTTGCCCGCCCAGGCAAGGAGGTAACAGATGTCTGAGAAAAATGCAGCGCGGAAAACACCGCCTGTATCGGCGCAGGCAATGGCAGTTGCCCTCGTCTTTGGTGGAGTGGCACTGGTCATCGTCCTGGCCGATCTGACCATCCCCATCCCCGGCACAAAGGCAATGAGCGATCCGCGCGAACTGTTCACCACGCTTGGCGCAGCCCTATCGGGGCCAGTCGGAGGGATGTTAATCGGCATTCTGGCCGGGGTTGCCGTGCCCAAATTCCCCCTGATCAGCATATTCGCCCACGTCGTAGGGGGAGTGTGGATGGGCATCGCTTACAAAAAGCTCGTGTACAGCCACCTGCGGACGCCCACCGGGCTATTGAACTGGGCCGGCATCGTTCTGGCTTATTATTACCTCTTTCTGATACCAGGCTTTACAACCGGGCTTTTTTACGGCGCGGGGCCAGATTTTCTACCAACGTACACCAGCATAGCCATAGGCGCTCTACCGGAGGCTCTACTGACGACTTGTATCACCGCTGTGGTAATCCTGGCCCTGCCCGCCAGGTACCGCCGTCCGTTGTGGTAGATCACGAGGAGCAAGTGAGATGCAAAGGTTGAAGAACACGCTCGCTCTGCGACTGACGATCTGGTTTTTATTGCTATCGTTCCTGCCCCTGGGAGCGATGGCTATATTCGTCCGCCGCAACGTGGCAGACTCGTTCCTCGAACTAACCGCTCAACACCAGTACCGCCACGCCAGCACGCTGGCCGCCGAAATATCATCGCTCGGCGACAACGCCGACAGCAAAATAGTCACACAGATGTTGTTGGCAGCCAGCGGCGAGGCGGACGGCGTCGCCTTTATCGTGGACGAAAACGGCGTATACACCGCGCACTCCGACGCGACCCAGGTGGGCCTCTCTGCGTTCGACGATTTTTCGACCGCGACCGCCGAACAGTTCCTGAGCAGGGGAAACGGAACGATCATCGAAGCAGAGACCAGGCACGTGATCGGGTATTCTGCCGTGCCGGGGCAAAGCACTATTGTGGTGGTCATGACGAACGGAGCAGAAATATCGGCGCTGCTGTCGGACGTAGAAAAGTCCTCTTTCATCCAACTTGCCGTCAGCCTGCTCATCGTCTCCATCGTCGCTGGAGCGGTGATATGGGTCGTGGTCGGCAGTCCC
>CAYNVC010000463.1:0-1770 GCA_964400615.1 uncultured Anaerolineales bacterium
AACGCGGCCATCCTGGCCGCATGCGAGCAGGATGCTCGCGTTCCGCATGCGAGCAGGATGCTCGCGTTCCGTGTGCAAGCAGGATGCTCGCGCCCCCAGACAATATCAACCGCGCCGTCGCAAAAAGGCCGGGATCTCGAGATCGTCCTTGTCGAACGCGGGAACCGGGAACTCGACCTTTTCACTGAACGCTGCCCGCACGACGCGCGGGCGCTGCTCGGTCTGATCGAAACCGGTGGCGATGACCGTGATCCGCACCTCGTCCCCCATATTCTCGTCAATCACGGCCCCAAAGATGAGGTTCACGTCGGGGTGCGCGGTCTGTTTGATGATCGAAGCCGCTTCGTTGACCTCGAACAGGCTCAGGTCTGGCCCGCCGGTGACGTTAAAGAGGATGCCACGCGCACCGTCAATCGTGATATCCAGCAACCGGTTGGAAATGGCCTGCTGCGAGGCCTCGACGGCCCGATTGTCACCGCTGGCGCTCCCCACCGCCATCAGCGCCGCGCCGCCCTGGGACATTATCGTCCGCACGTCGGCAAAGTCCAGGTTGATCAGGCCGGGCACGGTGATCAGTTCCGAAATACCCTGGACGCCCTGACGCAGTACGTCGTCGGCCAGAGAAAAGGCATCCTGCAAGCTAACCCGCTTGTCCGTGATTTCCAGCAACCGGTCGTTGGGAATCACGATCAGCGTATCCACTTCCTGCTTGAACTGCTCCACACCGGCCCGCGCAGCTTCACCCCGCACCGCTCCCTCCCAGGCAAACGGGCGGGTGACGACGCCGATGGACAAAGCTCCCATCTCTCTGGCAATGCTGGCGATGACCGGGGAGGCCCCGGTGCCGGTGCCGCCCCCCATGCCGGCGGTGATGAACACCATATCGGAGCCTTCCAGTACCTGGTGCAATTCGTCGGATGATTCCTCCGCCGCCTTGCGGCCCAGTTCAGGGTCGCCTCCCACGCCCAGCCCGCGCGTCAATTTGTCGCCGATGCGCACACGCTTGGGTGCGTCGGAGAGCATCAACGCCTGAGCATCGGTGTTGACCGCTATAAAGTCCACGCCGCTCAACCCTGCGGCGATCATGCGGTTGACGGCGTTGCTACCGCCGCCGCCCACACCAACGACTCTGATCTGAGCGAAACTCTCTGCCTGGGATGTCATGTGCATTTTGTTCCTCCTATTTTCCGTGACTATAACTAGGGCAAGAGCGCCCGAAACCAATTGAAAAAGCGCCTCCCCGCACCCGGAACAGGCTGGCGTAAGCGGGGGCGTGTATCCATCGTCAGCCCCCAGTCTATCAGCCCCGCGCTCACCGCGTAGGCTGGATTAGAAATTTTATCCACCAGGCCGCGCAGCTGCCGGGGCGAACCCACCCGCACCGGCAGCCCCATCACGTCGCGCCCCAACTCTTGAATGCCGGACATCTGGGCCGTCCCGCCGCACAGCACGACCCCCGCCGGCAGCAGACCGTCGTACCCTGAGCGTTTGATCTCTTGCTGCACCATCAAGAGTATCTCTTCCGCCCGCGCTTCGATGATCTCGGCCAGCTTCCAGCGCGGCACGGCGTAAGGGGATTCACCACCCAAAGGAGATACGGTGAACCGCTCATCGGGCAACACCTGTGCGGCGCGGGCGTGACCATGTTGTACCTTGACCTGCTCGGCGACGTCCGGCGGCAGGCGCAAGCCAATGGCAATATCCCCGGTGACGTACTCGCCGCCTATCCCCAGCGTGACCGTGTGCCAGACCGAGCCGTCAATAAAGATT
>CAYNVC010000464.1:0-1760 GCA_964400615.1 uncultured Anaerolineales bacterium
AAGCCCGCCATCCGGCACAAATCTGCGGATCGCGGCCATCCTGGCCGCATGTGGCCGCACGGGTGCGGGCAGGATGCCCGCGTTCCAAGCCCGCCACCCGGCACAAATCTGCGGATCGCGGCCATCCTGGCCGCCTGTGGCTGCACGGATGCGGGCAGGATGCCCGCGTTCCCAGGCGGAGCTTGCCACCAGGCGCAGCCAAGTGACGGACACCTGTCAGGGTGCGGCGCGGTGCACTGCCGGCAGGTAGACGCGGTAGATTCTGGGCACGACCAGCAGCCTCACCGGTACTGTCTGGGGCGAGTTCAACACGTCGCTCGTCGTCGCCGTCACCGTGATGCTCCCGCTGAACGAGCCGGTGAGGTAGCCGGTGCTGTCAATCGTCACCGTCAGCGGAGTGCCCTGGAGACCGGTTGTGACCGCCAGTGTGGGTGTCACCTGTAACCCGCCGGCCACCGTCGCAGCCCAGGCCAGCGTCTGGTAGCCGCTGTTCAGGGGGTGGAGCGTGGCCGTGTAGACGCCCGGCTCGTTCATGCCGACCCTGAAAACGAGGTCGGGCGGTGTGACCATCAGCTCGGGCCCAAAGTTGCCGGGACGTTTCTCCAGCGCCGCCAGCGCATCGTAGGCCAGCGTGTGTGAGGTCTCGAGCGCGTACCACATCCCATCCGGCGACAGGTGCAACTGGGAGCGTCCGTCCGGCGCAGGGTGGGAGGAAAGGTCAGCTTTGAGGATGGAAAAATAGCGGGCGGCCTCACAGTCCCAGAGGTGATAGTCGTGCCAGTCCAGGTCCCAGACGAACATCGCTCCCATCCAGGGCCAGTTCTCGTCGGCGTACTGGAAAGCCTGGGTGAGGTAGTCGGCCTGTTCCTGCTCAGAGACCTCCATCCACCCAAAAGTATTTTCATAGTCACCGCGACAATGGGACGGTGGGGCGTCCCACTTGCGCAGCCAACTGAACTCGGTGGCCCAGAGAGGCTTTTCCAGCCCGTATTGCTCCATCAGGTCGTGCATCACTTCTGCCCCACGGAAAGCAAAGCCGTTCGAGATTGCGTGAGGGTCGGTCTCGGGCGGGTAGGCAAAGCCGTAGGGATGGTAGCCAAAGGCGTCCAGGTGATCGCCCGCTCCCCAGAGAAACATCAGGCGGGCGTATTCCCGCTCGTCCATCGCGTGGCAATCGTTGCCGTTTAGCCCGTAGCAGCCTCCCTGGACGCGCCCCACCGGTGCCAATCCCCCGCTGACGACGATGACGCCCGGCGCGACTGATTTGATGCGCTGGTAGGCCACGCGGAGCAGTTGGACGTACTCGCGCGGGTCGGGTGGCTTGCCGCCCCAGAAGCGTTCGACGTTTGGCTCGTTGCAGATTTCGTAAGCCTCGACCTTGCCCAGCCCGGCGGTGGCGAGCGCCTCGACGTGGTCGCCCCAGGCGTCGAGGTCTGCCGGCATGCCATCCCGGCAATCGAGCGTGAACAGAACATTGTAGGGCAATCTCGCGGCTGGGGGTTGTCCCTCGTATTCCTCCCACAATTTGACCCAGTCCAGGCCCAACGGCGCAAAGAATGGCTCGATGTTGCTTTCCTGGCGCACGTTGATGCCGTACCCCAGGTGAGGAGGAATTTCGGCGTGCGTGGGCGGCGGAGCGCCCTGGCGGACGGAGGTCGCGGCCCACATACCAGTAGCCGCTGCCAGAGCGCCGACCCACCGCAATGTACGGGAGAAACGTTGCTGTGCTTTCATTCTGGCAACAGCATATCACAAAAATC
>CAYNVC010000465.1:0-1743 GCA_964400615.1 uncultured Anaerolineales bacterium
AAAGTTTTCTGACCGCCTGGTGTATTACGTCACCGTTCCTCTCATGACCAGCATCTGGCTGGACGTAAAGGCAGAGGGGATAGGAGATTTGTTTAGCAAGTTGAAAAAATATCTCGCGGACGGCCTGGAGAACAAAATCAAGCTCGTCGTGGGCCTGTTATCAACCCTGACACCCTGGTTTGTCTCAACGTCTGCAACAAATCAGATTGACCAGCTCATCAAGACCCTGCAAGCCATACAATTCTAGTCTTTGGGAGGAAACAGTATGCCACTAAACCTGTCCGCAATCGGCAAAAAGATCGGCCCCATCACCACCAGGTACGATTGGAAGGACGCCGTCCTCTACGCGCTGGGCGTGGGAGCCGGATTCGACGAGTTGGAGTACGTCTACGAGGAACGGCTCAAAGTGATTCCCTCGTTCGCCGTCACCGCTCTGTACGATTTTCTGAGCGAATTCGTGACCTCCACGGGGGTCAACCTGGCCGGCATCCTCCACGGCGAGCACGAGTTGATCATCCACAACCCGATCCCGCCGGAGGGCGGCACGCTCACCAGCGAGGCCCGGATCACCCACATCTACGACAAAGGTGCGGGCAAGGGGGCACTGGTGATCGGCCAGGTGGACACTTACCACGAGGACGGGTACAAGCTGTTCACCAACGTCGCCACCCTGTTCTCCCGGCTGGATGGTGGTTTCGGCGGCGAAGCGGGGCCAAAGGAGACGTTCGAGTTCCCCGACCGGGAACCGGATTTCGAGGAGCTGGCGCAGACCTCACCCAACCAGCCCCTGGTCTACCGGCTTTCGGGGGACAGGTTCGCGCTGCACGTCGACCCCGACTTTGCCAAAATGAGCGGGTTCGAAAAGCCAATCATGCACGGGCTGTGTACCCACGGGTACGCCTGCCGCGCCGTCATCAAGCACCTCTTCCCCGGCGAGCCGGAGCGGATGACCCGCTTCCGCAATCGCTTCTCCAAAACACTTTACCCCGGCACGCCGGTCAAGACCCAAATCTGGCAGGTCGAGGAAGGCAAGGCGCTCTTTCGCACACTCAACGCCGAGACGGGTGAGGTGGTCATTGACCGGGGCGTGGTCGAGTGGACGAGCGAATCGGCGCACGAGCGGGTGAGCAAGGCGGGCGGGATTCGCTTCGACGACCAGGTAGCGATTGTGACGGGCGCGGGCGGCGGGCTGGGCCGCGTCTATGCGCTGGAACTGGCAAAACGCGGTGCGCGAGTCGTCGTCAACGACCTGGGCGGCGCACGCGATGGCACCGGCTCCGGCTCCTCCCGCCCCGCCGACGCGGTGGTGGAAGAGATAATCGCCGCCGGCGGCCAGGCGGTCGCCAACTATGATTCGGTCGCCACGGTCGAAGGGGGCGAGAACATTGTCAAAACCGCGTTGGAGCACTTTGGGCGGGTGGATATTCTGATCAACAACGCCGGCATCCTGCGCGACAAATCCTTTGCCAAAATGGATCCCGCTCTGTGGGAGGGAGTGCTGGCGGTACACCTGCAAGGGGCCTACAACGTCACCCACCCTGCTTTCCAGGCGATGAAGGAACAGGGATATGGACGGATCGTGATGACCACCTCGGCGGCAGGACTGTTTGGCAACTTTGGGCAGACCAACTATAGCGCGGCCAAGATGGGGCTGGTGGGAATGATGAACACGCTCAAGCTGGAAGGCCAAAAGCACAACATCAAAGTCAACACCGTCGCCCCCCTGGCCGCCACCCGGCTGAC
>CAYNVC010000466.1:0-1742 GCA_964400615.1 uncultured Anaerolineales bacterium
GACTCAAAATCGTGTGAGGGTGACCTCTTGTGGGTTCGATTCCCACCTCCGGCATCGAGTCCTGACGCGGCGTCCAGGGGCGGCTGGTTTGCCCCCCCAACGCCGCGTCTTGTGCAAGTGGGCGCTGGAGGAGAGAGCGTGAGTGAATGGGCGCAAAGCCTGGTCGGGCGCATCGTCGCCGGAGTGGTCGTTGGGCTGGCGCTGGGGCTGACCATCGGTTGGTTCTGGCCGGTCGAGTACACCAACACCGCCCCGGCCGTGCTGCGCCGGGACTATCACGACGATTATGTCCTGATGGTCGCCGCCTCGTACCAGGTGGAGGGTGATCTGGAACGCGCCCGCGAGCGCCTGGCCCTGCTGGACGCGGACGACCCGGCCGCGCCGGTGGTCGATCTGGCCGGGCGGCTCGTCGAGGCGGGAGGCGGTGGAGACGATGTCGCGCGGCTGGCCCAACTGGCCTGGGCGCTCCAGGCGGCCCGACAACCGGCAGGCGAGCAATGAGTATGGGCGGCCTCTCCGCACGCCACTGGATTCCCATCGCCGGATTGGTGATCGGGCTGGTACTGGGATTGGTGTACCAGTGGGGCGTCGCCCCGGTCGAATTGGTCAACACTTATCCGGCCCTGCTGCGCACCGATTACCGCAGCGATTGGGTGCGGATGGCCGCTCTCTCATACGTCGCCGACGGCGACATGGCAAGAGTGCGGGCCAGGCTGGAGGGGTTGGAGCGCCAGGACGTGGTCGAGACGTTGAGCGCGTTGATCGAAGAGTACGCCGCCGCCGGACGCCCCGCCGACACTATGCGCCGCCTGAGCACGCTGGCCGAGGCGCTCGATGTGCACACCACGGCGATGCTGCTCTATCTCCACACCCCGGCCCCGCCCGCATCCACTTTGCCCGCCCCTACGTCCACCCGCGCTCCCTTTCCATCTCCCACTCCTTCTACCTCTACCGCGCCGCCCCCCACGTTCACACCCACGCCAACTCGCTACGTTTCCTCGCCGCTGCCAACCCCCACCCCAGAGTTGACCGGCACGCTGCCCACGCCGGCCCCTACCCCCACTCCCCCGTTCCTCCGCCGCCTGGAGATGGTCGGGCAGGAGCAGATATGCGAACCGGAGCAGCCGGTACACATCGAGGTGCTGGTGCAGGACGAGCGCGGCGCGGGGGTGGCCGGAGTCGAGGTCTGGCTGATGTGGGATGGCGGGGCCGACCGGGCCGTTACCGGACTCAAACCCCCACACGGGGCGGGATACGCAGATTTCAACGTCGAGCCGGGCGTGCGCTACTCGCTCGGCGTCGGTGAGTTGGCGATGCCGTTGGCGACGGGGCTACAGGTCGAGCCTTGCCCGGACACAGATTTCTCTGGCTCGTGGCGTATACTGTTGGCACCGCGTTCACCTTGAGGAGGCGGATATGGACAGGCGATGGCAATGGTTGATTCTCACGTTGGCTCTCGTGCTGACCCTGGGGGCAGCCCCGCAGCCGCAGAAAAGCGCCGTCTACGAACGGTACGACGTAGAGATCGAAATTCAGCCGGACGGCTCGCTGCTTGTGGCCGAAACTTATCAGATGCGCTTCGAGGGCGAGTTCCACACCGGCTTTGCCGAGATCCCGCTCGACCGCGCGGACGACGTCGTCGAGATCGGAGTGCGGGAGGGGGAACGGGATTACGTCGCTGGCAACGGCGGGCCGGGCACGTTCAGCGTTGACCGTGAGCAGGACTCTATCTATGTGGATTG
>CAYNVC010000467.1:0-1719 GCA_964400615.1 uncultured Anaerolineales bacterium
CGGCGTTGTGGTGGCTGGCGGAACCGGGCCACGTCGCCTCCCCCCTGGCCGACCGGGTGGACGAGATGGTGTGGGAATCGCTCATCCAGCAACCGACCTGGGAGCACGAGGATCTGGTGAACGCGATCTATGCCCACTTTCCCGGCCCGCTCACGCCCGATCTGGAGATGGTGTTGACCTGCATAGATTCGTACAGTGTGCCAAAGGGCCAGGTGCTGCACCTGCGACCAGAGGATGACCCGTTGCGGCGAGCCGCAGAACTTGGAGCGCTGCGCGACGACCTGGTCGGCCTGGGCAGACGGCTGGGGTTCGATCCCCAGACGGGAGGCAGTTGGGACGTGCGATGGTTGGAAGAAGGGCGCGAGGTGTACGTTTTCGCCATCTCGACCACGACCGGGCTGAGCCGCTGCCTGCTCGCCCGGCGAGCCGCCGATGAGGGAGCGCAGCGCTGTCTCGTCGTGCCCGGCGGGCGAGCGCAATTGATCAGCCTCAGATTGCGGCGCGACCCACGTCTGGCCCGTGCCGTCGCGGAGAGTGGTTGGCAATTCATCAAATTCCGCCACCTGCGCCGGTTGGTCGCCGAGGAGGCACTGGAACGCCACGCCCTCAAGACCGTGCTGGGGCTGGACCCAATAGTCGAGCAGGAAGCGGCCCAGATTCCATTGTTTTGATGCGAATTGCGAATTGCGAATGGCGAATGGCGAATTGCGAATGGTGAATGGCGAATAGCGAATTGCGATATGGAGGTTGACTTGTGAAAAGAGGTTACACGATTGTGTTAGTTGTTTTGAGCATGTTGACTTTGCTCTCGTTGGCACTCAACGGCGCGGTCATTCTGGCGCTGCTACAGGCGCGGCAGATTGGGCTGGATGCACTGGCGGAGGCGCGCTCCACCAGCACCGAATTGGGGGATATGACCTTTTCCTACACCCTGGCGGTAGATCAGGAAATTCCCATCGCCACCAGTATCCCCTTTGACGAGCAAGTCATCGTGCCCATCCACACCACCATCCCCATTGATACCATCGTCACCGTCCCAATCAACGCCGGGATTTTGGGGACGTTCGACATAGACGTGCCCATCCACACCATCGTCCCCATCAACCTGGAAGTATCCGTGCCGATCAGCGAGACCGTGGACATCGCCACCACCGTGCCGCTGGTCGTGGAGGTGCCGATAGAGATACCCCTGGCCGAGACTGGGCTGACCAGCTATCTGGACGACCTGGACGCGGCGCTGGAACGGATCGAAGCGCGACTGGAAAACCCGTTTGCTAACCGAGATCGAGAACCCTGATTGGGCGCTGGCCCATTTCACCCTGGTCGCCGACTTGACGACGTTGCGGGCCGAGTGCCGCTTCGCCCGCGCCGGGGAGACGGTGGTAGCCCGTTACCTGGGACTGCCGTTCGCCGCTCTTGCTTTCTGGGGAAACGACCCCAGCCAACTGGCGAGCCTGGCGGCCCAACTGGTCGCCCCTGCCGAATCGTTCTACCTGCTGCTGAACGAGCAGCAGCGGGCGCTGGCGGCGCAGATATTCGAGGTGGAGCAGGTTCGGCCCGAGTGGCAAATGCTCTTTACGGGCGACGCCGCCGCGCTCGACCCCGGCGCAGCGCAGCCGCTGGCGGTGGAGAATTTGGAGCAGATGCACACCCTGGCAGAGAACGCGGGGTTGATGGCATTGGAGACAAACCCCTTTCAGCACGGCCCGGCCTTTGGCG
>CAYNVC010000468.1:0-1704 GCA_964400615.1 uncultured Anaerolineales bacterium
GAGGTCGGCGTGACGACCGACTTGGACGGCACGTCCCGCCCGCTGCCCGCCGGCAGCGGGCCCGATATGGGAGCATACGAGGTTCGCCAGCAGCGAGTTTACCTGCCGCTGGTGTTGAGAAACCAGTGAGCACAGGCCAGGCGCTGAAACGCCCGGTTTTGATTTCCCCGGCCAGGGACGCAGACTAACGCAGAAAAACGCGGATTGATCGAGCCATGTCCGCGAAAGTCGGCGTTGGTCTGCGTCCTGACTAGTACGAAATTCACAATTCGCCAGTGTCCAGTTACCGGAAAAAATGTCACCAATCTGAGGAGGTCACAAAATGAACACAAAAACTAACCGCCAACCCTTGTTCGTCGCCGCAGCGTTGTTGCTGCTGGCCGCCCTGGCCTGCAACTCCCCCGGCCAGACGACGCCCACGCCAGCGCCCACCGCCGCGCAAGCAGGGGAGGCCAGTCCCACCACCATCCCCCCCACCCCCACCACCCCCCCCGAAACCCCCAGCGCCACCGCCACATCCGTGCCCGACGTTTCCGGGCCGGGCGGCTGCACGCTCAACGCGGCCTACGTCGCCGACGTGAGCGTGCCGGACAATACGGAATTCCAGCCGGGAACGGGGTTTGTCAAAACCTGGCGGCTGCGCAACTCGGGCACCTGCAACTGGGAGACGGGCACGCAACTGGTCTTTGCCTCCGGCGAGCAGATGGGCGGCGCAGCGGTGGACGTCCCGGCGGTAGCCCCCGGCTCCAACACCGACGTCAGCGTGAACCTGACGGCCCCGGCCACACCCGGCACCTACAAGGGCACCTGGCAGTTACAAGCCCCCGACGGGACGCGCTTTGGCTCTATGGTCTACGTCCAGATCATAGTGCCCGCGCCGGCCACCGACACCCCGCAGCCAACGGAAGAGCCAACCACAGAACCGACGGAGGAACCAACGGACGAACCGACAGATGAACCGACCGAGGAGCCGACCACCGCGACCGGCCCCGATCTCTACATCAGCGAACTCTCCATCAACCCGGCCAATCCCCAGTCCGGCAACACGATCCAGGTGCGGGTCGGCACCTACAACCAGGGAACCCAGGCCACCGGTGCGTACCGGGTGACCTTCAAGTACGGGCCACAGCCCACGAACGTCTGTTCCTGGGACGTGGCGAGCACCAACGCGCACGGGGGACGGATTCTGACCTGCAACGCTCTGGTCTACAACGGCTACACGGGGCTTGCCACCACCGACGCGGACGGGGCAATCGCGGAATTGGACGAAGACAACAACACAAAAGAGATCGAGATTCCCATCCCGGACGCGAGCGGCGTCGACCTCTACATCAGCGAGATGAGCATCACCCCGGCCAACCCCCACGCCGGCGACACCGTCACCGCGCGCATAGGGGTATACAACCGGGGCAGCGCGCCCTCCGGCCATTTCCGGCTCGGCTGGCGCTACTATTCGGGCGACTTTGACGCATGCACGTGGGAAGTATCCAGCATATCGGCCCGAGGAGGGCGCATCTTTACCTGCGAGGCCCAGGTGTTCGTCAGCTTTGATACCGTCGCCACCGCCGACTATACTTTCGACGTCGCCGAGGCAGTGGAGAGCAACAACGAGCGCACCCTGCACCTCGAGGTCAGCCCATAGTGAGTATCAGGGCCGTTCAATTCTAACGCCCCCGGCTGGACGCAGAGACGCACGTAGGGCAA
>CAYNVC010000469.1:0-1691 GCA_964400615.1 uncultured Anaerolineales bacterium
GAACGTGGGATGGATGAATTCGAGTCCCAGCGGTTCACCGTACCGCCGTTTGGCCTGGCGGGTGAACTCGCGCCCCTCACGCCGCGCCCGCAACGTCAGCTGCTCCTCGGCGGAGTAGAAACGCACGTCAATCACGTCCCGCAGCGGGTGGCCGTTGATGGAGAGCAGTTCGTCCCCTGCCCGCAGGCCGACCCGCCCGGCCAGGCTGCCGGGAGCGACGGCGGCGATCAGTCCGGCGGGCATCCTTGTTCCTCGACCAATTGCTCCACCCGCGCCAGCACCTCTTCAATGCCCATGTCGGTCGTGTCGAGGAGCACGGCGTCATCGGCCAGGCGCAGCGGCGAGACCTGGCGGTGGCTGTCGATCTCGTCGCGGCGGCGCATCGAGGAGAGCACCGTTTCGTATGTGGTGCCGTTCCCGCGTGCCTGTACCTCCCGCCAGCGGCGGAGCGCCCGTTCTTCGACGCTGGCGTCCAGGTAGAGCTTGAGATCGGCCTCTGGCAGGACGACTGTGCCGATGTCGCGCCCCACCATCACTACCGCCTCTTCAGTCGCCACGCGCCGCTGCTGGCGCACCAGTGCCCGCCGCACGCCCGGATAGGCCGAGACCGCCGAGACGTTGCCGTTCACCTCCGGGGTGCGGATCGCCCAGGTGACGTCCGTCCCGTCGGCCAGGACGGTGTATTGGCGACCATCGTCCCGTGTCGGCGGGATGACGTCGATATCGAGCCGCTCGGCCAACGCCGTCACCGCCGGTTCGTCCGCGATGGAAATTCCGCGCTCCAGCGCCGCCCAGGTCACGGCGCGGTACATCACGCCGGTGTCGAAATAAAGATAGCCCATTCGCCGGGCGAGCAGTTCGCCGATGGTGCTCTTGCCCGAAGAGGCCGGGCCGTCAATGGCAATCGTAGCTGGTTTCAACGTCGTTTCTTACCCCCTCGTTTTTTCTCGTTCCGGTGCGGTTTTCGCGCTACCGAGCGCAGGGCATGGATCTCTTTGTCGGTGAGTGCGCGCCACCGGCCCGGCTTGAGGTCCCCCAGCTTCAACGGGCCGATCCGCACCCTGATGAGCCGGTGCACCGGGTGGCCCAGCATTGCCCCTACCCGCCGAATTTGCCGTTTGCGCCCTTCGCGCAGCACTATCCGCAGCCACGAGTTACCCTCTGCGCGGCTGAGGATCGAGACCTCGGCGGGGGCCGTGCGCCGGCCGTCCAGAAACACGCCATTCCGCCATTTGTTCAGCGTGGCCTCGTCCGGCTCTCCCGCGACCAGAGCGCGGTACTCTTTCTCGTGGGCAAAACTGGGGTGCGTCAGCCGGTAGGCCAGGTCGCCGTCGTTGGTGAGCAAGATCAGCCCCTCACTGCGCAGGTCGAGCCGGCCCACCGGAAAGAGGCGGGTGGGGGATGGAACCATGTCCAGGACGGTGGGGAGGCTGCCGGAGCCATCTCCCTCGTCGGAGAGGACGCCGCGTGGTTTGTGGAGGGCGATGTAGGTGCGGCTGCGCTTTGCCCGCACCGGTTTATCATCCAGGGCGATGCGGTCGTGGTCGGGATCGGCCTTTTGGCCCAGCTGAGCCGCACGCCCGTTGACCGTCACCCGCCCCCGGCGGATCATATCCTCGCAGGCGCGGCGGGAGCCATACCCGGCGCGGGCCAGAATTTTCTGCAAGCGCTCTTCCATAGCAACCTCCGAT
>CAYNVC010000470.1:0-1687 GCA_964400615.1 uncultured Anaerolineales bacterium
GCGCTCCTCGACGATAATCTCACTGACCGGCTTGCCGCCGATCTTTAACGGAGATAGCCGCTCTGTTTCGGCAAGAGGCGTATAGCGCTTGACTGTCGCCGGATCGAGGGTCGCCAACAGACTCGCGTTCGCCAGCGCCTGTTGAACCCGTTGGCGCAGAGTTGGCGGCGACAATTCCATCTGGCGATTTTGCCGGGAGGGGAACACCAGAATCAATCCGGCCTCTTCGACGAGTTGGACTGTCAACTCTTCACCGGCACGGACACCCAAACGGTCAACGAACATTTTGGGAAGTTGGATAGCGTGATTTGTATCTGCCGTCACAACTTGCGTTGGTCTCATTGTCATCCTCCTGTGCTTAAACATTGTACCACGAACGAGAATGGCCGACAAGCGAGCGGGAGAACTGGAATCGGAGTAAATCAATGTTCCACAGCCTGCGCTGGCAATTAATAGCCGCCTTTGGCCTGGTCATCCTGCTGGCCGTCCTGCTGGGCGGGGCCTTTTCCATCTGGACGACCGTCAACCGCTTCGACCTGCTGGTAACGGAGGAAGGGCAGTCTCAAGCGGAGGAGATAGCGCCGTTGTTGGAGGATAGTTACGCCTATTGGGGCGACTGGCGCGGCCTCGACGACCTCATGGGCGGCCTGACCGCCGATACCCCGCCCGATTTCTTTGCCGGGGTGACTTTGAGCAACGACGTGGACTGGTTCCAGGTCAGCGCCGCGCTGCTGGGGCTGAGCGACGACGAACTGTGGGAGCAAATGGGCGAGCAGGGCACTCTTTCCGCCGTCGCCGCCGAGTACGGGCAGGACGGCGATGCCCTCGTCCAGGCCATCATCCAGGCCGAGATGGACGCGCTGCCCAATCTCTCCGCTGCGGAGCGGGAGCGGACGATGAATTGGCTCCAGGAAAACGTGCCCTCGTTCGTGTTCGGCGAGTCCAACATGGACGTCGTCGCCTGGTGGCCGGACTGGAGCTCTATCATCGCCGCCGAACTAGAAATGACCGGCCAGGAATTGGTCCAGGTGCTGAACACGGGGCAGACGGTCGCGGACGTGGCCGCGCAACGGGACGTGCCGCTGGAGCATCTGGCCGAGGCGATTCTGGAAGCGGAGAGAGAAGCCGCTACGGAGGCCGGATACTCATCCGACGAGGCAGAGGCTTACTTGAGCGACATCGAGGAGAGCGTGTGGGCCTTTTTGCAAGACCGTTGGGAGGCAAGCTACTCTTCTCTCGATCCGGTGCTGACCGAGGAAGGAACCTCCTGGCTGCTCGGCAATCTGCTCCTCAGCCGCAACCGGTTGCTGGTGGTTGATGACGTGGGGCGCGTGGTTTTCGATAGCGAGCAAGAGATGCGCGGCGAGGTGCTGCCCGTCTCGATGCAGAATAAAGGCGCTGCGCTTTTCGACCAGAACAGCGGCGAGTACATCGGCACCGCCATCGTCGCCGCCGGAGCGGGCTTTTACAACGCCCACCAGGTGGCCTTCCTGCGCGGGGTCAGCCTCTCGCTGGCCGCCAGCGGGTTGCTGGCGGGTGTGTTCGCGCTGCTGGTGAGCCTCTTCCTGGCGCGGCGCATCACCGCCCCTGTGACCGCGCTCACCGGGGCCAGCCGGCGCATCGCCGCCGGCGATTGGAACGTGCGGCTGCCCGTCCGCTCCGGCGACGAGCTGGGCCAGATGAGCGC
>CAYNVC010000471.1:0-1676 GCA_964400615.1 uncultured Anaerolineales bacterium
GGGTGCAGGAGGAGAAACAGCGTTTTCAGCGTTCGTCTGCGTCCTGCTCCCGTGTGCCGGGGCGAGGCGGCTTTGTGTTTCTGCTCCTATCTGAGCCGAACGCCACGCGAACCAAGATCAAGCGCGTGGGAGGGTAGCTCAAGAAGGAGGATGGGGGGATGTGAGACGCGCGGAAGCCAGCACTGCCTCGGCAGCGTCCAGCCGGGCCAGCGTCGTCTCCCGCCCGATGATCGCCAGCGAGCCAAACAGCGGTGGCGCGACTTTTTGCCCCGTCACCGCCCAGCGCACGATGCCAAACAGTTGCCCGGCCTTGAGGCCCATCTCCTCGGCCAGCGCCCGCAGCGGCGGCTCCATCGCCTCCGCCGTAAAAGGCTCTACCCCGGCCAGCACGCTCCGCGCCCTCCGCAGCGCGTCCAGGCTCTCCTGGGGCGTCATCTTTTTGCCCACCAGCTTTTCCGCCGGGGGAGGCTCGACCGCGCGGAACAGGAACGCCGTCCACTCGACGACCTCGTCCAGCCGCTTTAACCGCTCCTGCACCAGCGGCGTCACCTGACGCAACAGCGCCCGCGTCTCCTCCGGGCAGGGGTCGGGAACCAGCCCGGCCTTTTGCCAGAAAGGCAGCAGCTGCGCCAGCAACTCTTCCTCCGCCAGGTTCCGGATGTAGACGCCGTTCATCCAATCCAGTTTTTTGTATGAAAAAGCAGCCGAGGCGCGGTTGACGCGGAACAGGTCGAACCGCTCGATCAATTCTTGCCGCGTGAAAATCTCCTGCTCGTCCCCCTCGCCCGGCGCCCAGCCCAGCAGGGCCAGAAAGTTGAACAGTGCATCCGGCAGATACCCCTGGCGGCGGAACTCGGTGATCGAGGTCGCCCCGTGCCGTTTGCTCAGCTTTTTGCCGTCCGGCCCGTTGACCAGCGGGACGTGGCAATAGATGGGCGGTTCCCATCCCAGCGCCCGGTAGATCAGAATCCGCTTGGGGGTGGAGGGAATCCAGTCGTCGCCACGGGCGATGTGGGTGATCTTCATATAATGGTCGTCCACCACCACCGCCAAATGGTAGGTGGGGAAGCCATCCGATTTGAGGAGCACCTGGTCGTCTATGCCGCTGTTCCGGAAAGAAACGTCTCCCTTGATGGCGTCGGGGACGATTGTCTTGCCGCCCAACGGGACTTTGAGGCGGATGACGTGCGGTTCGTCGGGGGAGATGGCGTCCGGCGGCAGGTCGCGGCAGTGACGGTCGTACATCACCATCTGCTTGTTGGCCCGCTGTTGCTCGCGCACCCGCGCCAGCCGTTCCGGGGTGCAGTTGCAGCGATAAGCCCACCCCCGCTCGATCAGCTCCTCCGCCACCTGGCGGTACATTTCCACCCGCTCCGACTGGATGTACGGCCCATACGGGCCGCCGACCGCGTATCCGGCGGCGTTCTCCACGCCCAGCCGCTGCAATTCTTCCAGCCCCGGCCCCTCGTCCCAATCCAGCCCCAGCCAGCGCAGCCCGTCCATGATGATGGCGACCGTCTCCGGCTGGTAGCGGGTGCGGTCGGTATCCTCGATGCGCAGGATGAACTGGCCGCCCATCTGGCGGGCAAAGAGCCAGTTGAACACCACCGTGCGGATGTTGCCGATGTGTGGTTCCCCGGTCGGACTGGGCGCAAAACGAACCCGAACAGTCATAC
>CAYNVC010000472.1:0-1670 GCA_964400615.1 uncultured Anaerolineales bacterium
CCTCAACGGGCTGCCGGACGTGATGGCCGAGCGGGCCTACCTGCCCTGGGTGGACATGATCTCTGCCATGCGGGAGGCGCACATCCCGCTCTACAGCCTGGAAAGCAAACGCCCCCTGGCCGAGTTCGACATCCTCGGCTTTAGCCTGCCCTACGAGCAACTGTACACCAACCTGCTCGAAATGCTCGACCTGGCCGGGCTGCCGCTGCGGGCCACGGAGCGGGACGAGCGTCACCCGCTCGTCGTCGCCGGAGGCCACGCCGCCTTCAACCCGGAGCCGATGGCCGATTTCGTGGACTTGTTCGCCATCGGTGACGGGGAAGAGTTGGCGGTCGAGATAATCCGGGCCTGGCAGGAGACGCGCGGGGAGACGCGCGAAACCCAACTGCGGGCGATGGCGCGCCTCCCCGGCGTCTACGTGCCCCGTTTTTACGACGTGCACTACAACCCCGATGGCACGATAGCCGAAATTCAGCCCAACGCTCCCCCGGCCAGAATGCCCGTCCTCAAGCGAGTCGTCTCCCCGCTGCCCCCGCCGCCGACGCGCCTGCTCGTCCCCAACGTGGACATCTCCCACAACCGGGCCGCGATAGAGATCCAACGCGGCTGCACGCGCGGCTGCCGCTTTTGCCACGCCGGAATAGTCATGCGCCCGGTGCGCGAGCGGCCCGTGCCCCAGGTGTTGCAGGCAATCGAGACGCTCCTGCCCCAAACCGGCTTCGAGGAAGTGGGCCTGCTCTCCCTCTCCTCGTCCGACTATTCCGGCATCGCCGAATTGGTGCAGAGCATTGGCGAGCAATTTGGCACCGACCACCTCGCCATCTCGCTCCCCGCCCTGCGGGCCGATAGCTTTTCGGTCGGACTGGCGGAGGCCGTCGCGCGGGGCCGGCACACGGGGTTCACCTTTGCGCCGGAGGCGGCCACCGAGCGGCTCCGCTCCATCATCAACAAACCCATCTCCACCTCCCAGATGCTCGAGACAGCGCGTGAGGTGTTCGAGTCCGGCTCCCGCACGGTCAAACTGTACTTTATGATCGGGCTGCCGGGTGAGCAGATGGAGGACGTGCAGGCCATCGCCGACCTGGCGCGGGCAGTGCGGGCGGAGGGTCGCCGGGTGCACGGCAAGCGGACTCAGGTCAACGTCAGCGTCAACACGTTCGTGCCCAAGCCGCACACCCCCTTCCAATGGGTGGGTGCGGAGACGGCTTCCTCCATCCACGAAAAACAGGCCCTGCTGCGGCGGCAGATACGCGGCCAGGGGCTAAAATTGAGCTATGGCGACGCGCGGGCGACGCTGCTGGAAGCGACGCTCTCGCGGGGCGACCGGCGGCTGGGCGCTGTGATCCGGCGGGCCTGGGAACTGGGAACGCGGTTCGACGCCTGGGGGGAGCAACTAGACCTGGGAGCCTGGGAGCGCGCATTTGGGGAATTGGGCCTCGATCCCAATTTCTACGCCCGGCGCGAGCGTCCGCCCGACGAGATTTTCCCCTGGCAGGTGGTCAGCACCGGCGTGGACAAACAATTCCTGCTCCGAGAATACCGCCGCAGCCAGCGCGGCGAACTCTCGCCCGATTGCCGGGACAAATGTCACGGCTGCGGCATCATCCCGGCCCTGGGCGACGAGTGGTCACGCGAGTGGTATTGCCCGGAACCAAGTCACGACGAGTAAA
>CAYNVC010000473.1:0-1667 GCA_964400615.1 uncultured Anaerolineales bacterium
CACCACCTGCACGTCCGCCTCCGCTGCCGATGGGGCAGGGATGAACAGGTCAGGGTGGTCGGTGAGCACCTGGTTCAGCGCGGCGGCGAGGGGTGCGGGTAGCCGGGGGGGGATGAATACCGTCACCGGCCAGGCGGGGGTAGGTGTGAGTGTGGGTATCGGCGTGGGAGTAGGGCGCGGCGTGCGGGTTGGCGTGGGGGTGATCTCTAGCTCGTTCTGGTTGCTACAGGCGACAAATATCGCCGCGCTCAATCCCAATCCTGCGAGCAGGATGAGCCAGATGGCGCGGCGGGCAGGGGTAGTTGGTTTCATAGGCTAATCCAGGTCGAAAGGCGGTGAGAAATGCACCCAAACCCAGGTGTTTGGCATACCAGCGCCGATATAGAGCCGATCCACGTCGGCGGGGATGAAAGGATCAGCCCAGTTGAAAAACCATTTTGCATCGCGGGGGGCCAGATTGACGCAGCCGTGGCTGCGGGTAAAGCCAAAGGCATCGTGCCAGTAAGCGGTGTGAATAGAGTACCCCTCGTGAAAATACATCGTCCAGGGCACATCTTCCAGGTAATACCAGGCCGGGCTGCCATCCTCCACGTCGGCGTTGCTCATCTTGCCGGCCCGCACCTTGGACCACAGGGTGTACAGGCCGGGCGGGGTGGCGGTTCCCGTCCTTCCACTGGAGATGAGCGTGGCATAGACCATGCGCTCCCCCTCGTAAGCGGCGATGGTCTGCTCGAACACATCCACCTCGATCCACTTGGCCCCCGAAGGCACCCCTTCCGGGGGCGGATCCACGTCCACGCGGGCCAGGTTCGTCTGTTCCACCCACTGGTCGGGGCCAATCAGATACCAGATTTCGCTGCCGCGCCGCTCCTCGGCAAAGATGGTGACGAGTTGGTAACGCGCCAATAGTTCAGCCTCGCTATTGAGCGCCCCTTGCGGCAGCACGGCGGGCTGCGCCTGGCGGATGATCCAGGCAAAGGGGTGCGGGGGCTGCTGTGTGAGGTAGACTCCCTGGAAACGGGAGGGGCGGGCTATCGCCAGCGCGTCGGCGGGGACGAATTCCCCGGCGTTGATCTGGTACCACTGCTGCCCCTCGTACTCGACCAGGCCATCCACACTGACCCACCAGTCGCCAGAGAGCATGGTGCGCACGGGGGGCAAACCCAGCGCAGCCTCCATCGGGTGGTGATAGACGTTCAGCGGCAGCCGCCTGACGTAAGCGTAGGTGTAGGGAGTGACATCGTCGTCGTCCTGCGGAAGCTCGAGCGCGGGCAGTTCGGGCAGCGGATCGGGCAGCCGGATAGAGGCCAGGCGGTAAAAAGTGACACCGGGGCCATAAGAAGGACACATCTCCGGATTGCGCCACAGCAGGTTGGGCACGCAGACGTAGCGAGCGCGGGCCGCGCGTCTGGGCGGCGGCCCAGGGTCGCATAGCCGGGCAGCACGGGCCGGGTTTGTCTTTAGGGCCAGCAGGGCGAGTAACCCCACGGCAATGAGCAGATGGCGGCGCATAACGATTCTCCGAACGTGTATTCTAGCACAGATTCGGCGCTCCGTCCAGCGCGGGCGGCTCGTGGGTGCACGTCATATTTTTGCGTGCCACGGCTCGCGGCCATCTGGGCCGCATGCGGGCGGGACGCCCGCGTTCCGGCGGGAGCTACGGAACG
>CAYNVC010000474.1:0-1663 GCA_964400615.1 uncultured Anaerolineales bacterium
CAGTTCCCCGTCCGGCTCCGCTTCCTGTTCCGCCAGCCGCGCCAGGGCGTCGTCTATTTTGGCCCGGTCGCCGCTGAGCAGGCCGGTCAGCAGGTCGCCCGGCACCTCGACGACGGGAGCTTCCGGCTCCACCGCGCCGGCCAGTTGCACGTAGGCCGCCAGTTGCTCCCGGCTCAACCCCGTGAAGCGGGCCTGCTCGCCACTCTCTGCGTCTGGCGGCGGGAAGGTCAGCATGCGCTCCAACAGGCTGTACTTGCGCCGGTCGGAGAGATACGGCTCCATCAATCCCCCGCTCCGTGGCTTTTCATCCTCCGGCCCCTCCTCCTGCGGCAACCGGGCAGAGCGACCGCGCACGATCTCGTCCGTCTGGCTGGGTTGGCGGGTGTATTCCTCCTCCAACGTCTGCACCAGCGTGGGGTATTGCCGCCAGGCGGCGTACAGTTCCGGCCACTGGGTTTGGATGAGCACTGTTTTAGCCAACAGGGGGTCAGAGATGCCCAGTTTTCTCGTCCCGGCAATCTGGCGCAGGAGGCGAAAGATGTTCAGGGCACGCTTGACCTGGCGCGGGTTGGAAAAGAGGCCGTGGGCGAACACGCTCCGCGTCATCTCGCCCAGGTGGGCGGCGGGGGGCAGGTCGCGCTCCAGCGATTTGACGTACTCGTCCAGGTCGTCCACGGTCAGCAAGGGGAGGTGAAAGGGAATCTGGACGATCTTTTGCAGATACTCGCTCCCCTGCACGGGCGTACCCTCCGCACGGCGGAAGAGGGCGGCGTAGCGGGCCTCGATGCCGCGCTCGATTACCTGCCGGTCCATCCCCAGCACAAAGACCGTCCCCGGCACGTCCAGAAAGAGTTTGATGGCCTCCAACACCTCGACCGCCTTTTCCGGCATGCAGCGGTCGAGGTCGTCCACAAAGACGATCAGTCGCCCGTCTTTGCCGCCCACCAGGTTTTCGAGCGCCCGGTGAAAGGTCGCCTCGAACTGTTCCATCGAGGCCAGTTGCTCCATGCGGTGGGCCTGCGCCTCCCGCTGCACCAGGTCGGCCAGTTCCGGCTCGATGCCCAATTGGGCGGCCACTTTTTCCCCGCCCACAGCGAGCAGGAGCAAAAAGGCGGGTAGTTTCGCCAGTTCTTGGCCGGTCTTGTCCCACTCTACCGCCCAGCGGCCCATCTCTTCCCATTCCACCGTCCCGTACAGGCTGCGGGCCAGGCGGTCCAGTTGGCGGACTTGGGCCTGCTGCTGTTCCTCCAACTTTTCAAAAGGGATGCGCTTCTCTCCCTGGCGCGGGTAGAGGCCGTCGAGCACGCGCAGGATAAAGGCCCGCCACAGCGCCTCGTGGCGGTCATATTTCCAGGCGGTGAACCAGACGGTGCGAAGCGCGGGCAGCCCCTTGTCGTCTATCTCCTGCTTGAGCATGTGCAGCAGGCTGGTCTTGCCGCTGCCCCAGGGGCCAAAGACGCCCACGGTCAACGGGGTCTGGGCCGTGGTGATGATGTCGAGCAGGGCCGGACGGAAATCGGCAAAGTTGAGATAGTCTTTAGCGGCCCAATAGTCACTCAGGTAGGCTGATTTTCTGGCTGTCATTTTATGCGCCTTTTTTTTCTTACAGGTGTCCACGGTGGCAAGTTGGCAACTTGCCCTACTTGTGACTCAAGTCACCGCT
>CAYNVC010000475.1:0-1645 GCA_964400615.1 uncultured Anaerolineales bacterium
GGATGTGGTGCTGCGCCAGCAGGGCCGGGTAATCCTCCGCCCGCGCGATCTCGAACTCGGGTGAGCCGGCCGGGCGGGGGCCGCGGCTCGTCCGCCCACTGGCGACGCCGGCGTACTCGAACAGAACCACCTCGCCTCCCAGCAGCGCCACCAGCCAGCGGATGGGGCGGGAGAAAGCGACGCCGCTCTCGTTCCAGCGCATACTCTTGCCAAAATGCAAGCCTGCGATCAGCTCCGGCAGCAGGGTGACGAGCACCTCGGTTGCCGGTTGCCCTTCCTCGCGCCTGGTGACGACCACGTACTCGCCGCCCTCTATCTCCTGCACCCGCAACTCGTCCACCCCAACGCCAAATTTGCGGGCGAACCCCTGCGCGGCTTTCGTCGGCTGCCCGGCGGCGTCGAAGGCGACGCGCACGGGCGGCCCCTTGACCAGTTCCTCGACCGGTTTTTGGCGCGGGGCCAGCCCCGCCACGAGCACGATCAGCCGGCGCGGCGTGCCCAGCACGCGCAAGCTCTCGTACTCGAGCCGCGCCTCCGCAAACCGGGCCGGGGCCATCTCACGCAGTTGTTCCAGCGCATTATCGAGGTCGGCGGCAGGCAGCTCCTCCGTCCCTATTTCCAGCGTCAGAGCGGCCAAACGCTGCTTCCCCGCGCCTTTGCTCTTCACCGCTGCGCTGCCGTGCTGCTGCGCCTCTGCCAGCCACGGATACCCCATCTGCTGCCGCTGCGCGGCGTAAGCCTGCGCCACCCGGCGGGAGAGATCGCGCATGCGGCGGAAAAAAGTCGCCCTCTCCGTCACGCCGATAGCGCCGCGCGTGTCGAGCAGGTTAAAGGTATGGGAGCAGCGCAAAATGTAATCGTGAGCCGGCGTCACCAGCCCGGCTTCCAGGCAACTGTGCGCTTCCTGCTCAAAGAGATCGTACATTTTAGTCAACCGTTCCACGTCGGCCAGCTCGAAATCGTAACGGCAGTGCTCGATCTCGGGTTGGAGAAGCACGTCGCCGTAGGTGTGCCGTCCGTCCCAGTCAATCTCCCAGACGGAGCGCACGTTTTGCAGAAACATCACGATCCGCTCCAACCCGTAGGTGATCTCGACCGAGACCGGGTCGAGCGGCAGACCACCCGCCTGCTGAAAGTAGGTGAACTGGGTGATCTCTAACCCATCCAGCCAGACCTCCCAGCCCAGCCCCCAGGCCCCCAGGGCAGGGCTGGCCCAGTTATCTTCGACGAAGCGGACGTCGTGCTCCGCGCGGCGAATGCCCAGCGCGTACAGGCTCTCCAGGTAGACCTCCTGGGGGTTGCCGGGGTCGGGTTTGAGGATGACCTGGAACTGGGTGTGCATCTGCATGCGGTTGGGATTCTCGCCAAAGCGGCCATCGTCGGGCCGGTAGGAAGGCTCGACGTAGGCCACGTTCCAGTGCTCCGGCCCCAGCACGCGCAGGACGGTGGCGGGGTTCATCGTCCCCGCGCCGACTTTTTCGCTATATGGTTGCCAGATCAGGCAACCGTGCTCCGCCCAGAACTGTTGCAGGCGGAGAATGACTCGTTGAAAGGATAGTGGTTGTGACACGAGTTCCTCCAAGATAATAGTGACTGGACACTGGCGTTTTTGTTCCTAGTGACGGCTTCAGCCGTCCAAAAGGCT
>CAYNVC010000476.1:0-1610 GCA_964400615.1 uncultured Anaerolineales bacterium
GCGGCCTGGCCCTGGTTCCCCGCTCGATGGCCTCGAGGATGCGCTTACCGTACCGGCGCACGTGGTATTGCTTTAACCCATCCAGATTGAACAATTCTTGCAACGCACCGGGGCGGGATTGAGCCAACGCGACCAGGGTACGGTCGCCGAGCACCTTAAAGTGGGGCCGGTTCTGGCGGCGGGCCTCCCCGTCGCGCCAGATGGCAAGCTCGCGCAGTATGGCCTGCTCGCGCCGGGACAGGTCGTGAGCGCCCTTGATGCGCCAAAAACTCTCCGGGCTAAAGGTGTGGTCGGATGGCTCCGTGGCGGCGATTTGAGCAAAGATTTCCTGCGCCTCCTCCGCCCGCCCTTTTTGCGTCAGCGCGTCGGCCTGGAGGCGGCGCAGCGGCAAGAGATAATGGGTATCCAGGCTGGCATAAGTCAACGCCTGCGTCTCCAGAGGGCGCTTGCCCCAGTTGTATCGCTGGTAACGCTTGTTGGTATGGACATCGAAAGTTTCCTTCAACACGTCGCCCAGCCCCACGTGGGGCCAGCCCAGGATACGCGCCGCCCACATCGTATCGAACAGGTTGGCAAAGCGAAAGCCAAAGTCCCGTTTGAGACACATCACGTCGTACTCGGCGGCGTGAAAGACCTTTTGTGTCCCTGGGTCGGCAAATATAGGGGCCAGAGGGGAAAGGTCGAACCCCGCCAGCGGATCCACGATATAGTCCGCGCCGGGGATCGAAATTTGAATCAGGCAAACCTGCTCCTGGTAAGCGTAGAGCGAGTTGGATTCCGTGTCCACGGCGATGGCCGGCTCGCCGGCGAGTGCTGCCAGCATAGATTCTAGTTGCTGGGAGGACGTGATAATAGTAGGTAACGGTAGTTGACGGCTCATAAATGCATCATCCAACGGGCAATAAAGAAATATATAACCAGACCTGTAGCATCCACCAGTGTACTCATCGCCGGTCCTGAAACAACTGCCGGATCAATCTTCAGCCGAGATGCCAGGATAGGCAAAGCAGCGCCGATAATGGCTGACCATAGCACGATGGCCGTCAGGCTAGTTCCTACCGTCACTCCGAGCGAGGCAGGCGATCCCCACGTCAACGCACGAACGAAACCCACCAGCCCCATTACCAGCCCCAATACGAGGGATACACGTACCTCTTGCCATACCACGTGTACAAGATCCCTAAAGCACACTTCGCCCAACGCCAATGCACGGATAACCATACTGGAAACTTGACTGCCCGCATTACCCCCCGTACCAATGAGCAAAGGGACAAAGAAAGCGAGAGCCACTGCTTCAGCCAATTCGCTTTCAAAAAACCGCAAAACACTGCCTGTAAAAGTCTCGGTGACAAAGAGAAGCAAAAGCCACCCAATGCGTTTGCTCACAATGCGAAAAACCGGGGCATCCAAATAAGGCCCACCCAAAGGTTCCGATGCGCCCAACCGGTGAACATCCTCCGTGGCCTCGTCTTCCAGCACCTCTACCAAATCGTCGTGAGTGATCAGCCCCAGCAGACGCCCGTCTTCGTCCACGACGGGCAGGGCGAGCAGGTCGTAGCGGGCCATCAGGCGGGCGGCTTCTTCCTGGTCGGCGTCGGCCCGCACGCTGA
>CAYNVC010000477.1:0-1588 GCA_964400615.1 uncultured Anaerolineales bacterium
GCCGCGTCTCCCGCAGTTGCCGCCGCGTCACTCTGAGGCCGAAGTGGCCCGTTTCCAGAACCTGCGCGGCTTGCGCAGGCAGATGGCCGCCGAGCGCGGGGTTGACCCCGACGTCATCATCGGCAATGCCGTCCTGTGGGAGCTGGCGGAGCAAAACCCGCGTGCGTTTCCAGACCTATCTCAGATTGAGGGATTGGGGCCGTGGAAGCGCCAGACCTATGGTGCGGCGATTTTGAGAATACTGCACATCAAGGGGTGAGAGTAAATGGAGATACAATTTCTCGGCGCAGCGCAAACCGTCACCGGTTCACAGCACCTCCTCTCGGTCAACGGAAGCCGAATTCTGTTAGAGTGTGGGCTGTTCCAGGGCAAACGACGGGAGAGCCGGGAGCGTAACCGTAATCTGCCATTCGACGCGGCCGGTGTGGACGTGCTCATCCTCTCTCACGCTCACATTGACCACTCTGGCAACATCCCCAACCTGGTGCGCAGCGGGTTCAAAGGCTCTATCTATTGCACGTTCGCCACGCGCGATCTGTGCTCGGCGATGCTGCGGGATTCGGCTTACATCCAGGAGCGGGACGTCGAGTACGTCAACAAGAAACGCGCCCGCAAGGGGTTGGAACCGGTCGAGCCGATCTATACCCACGCCGACGCCATCGCCAGTTTGGAGCATTTCGTCAGCGTGGGATACGAGCGTCCCGTGCTCGTCGCGCCGGGGGTGCAGTGTACATTTTTCGACGCGGGACACATTCTCGGTTCGGCAATGGTTTTGCTCGAGATAGAGGAAAACGGTAAGCAGACACGTTTGCTTTTTAGCGGCGACCTGGGGCGGCGCGACATGCCTATCCTGCGCGATCCCACCCCCGCGCCGCCGGCCGACGTGCTGATCACCGAGTCCACTTATGGCGACCGGCTGCACCCTCCCCGCAAGGACGCCGAGGAACAATTGCGTGTTTTGATAGGTGAGACCTGCGCCCAGGGTGGCAAGGTTGTGATTCCGGCCTTTTCTGTTGGCCGCACTCAAGAGATCGTCTACAGCCTGCACCGCCTGACCAACGCTCATCAGTTGCCCGACGTGCCTATTTTTGTGGATAGCCCCCTGGCGGTCAACGCGACCGAGGTTTTCCGCCTTCATCCAGAGTGCTATGACCAAGAGTTGCGCGAGTTTATGGCCCAGGATCGTCACCCTGACCCATTTGGTTTCAATCGCCTGCGGTACATTCGCAACGTGGATGATTCTAAAGCGATCAACGACATGCAGGGGCCGGCGGTCATCATCAGCGCCTCTGGAATGTGCGAGGCCGGGCGGGTGCAGCACCATCTCAAGTATACCATCGAGGACCCGCGCAACATGGTGTTGATCGTCGGCTGGCAGGCCCCGCAGACGCTTGGCCGCCGCCTGATCGAGCACCAGCCGGTGGTGAGGATTTTCGGTGAAGAGTTTCACCTGCGGGCCAGGGTCGAAGCGATCCACGGCTATAGCGCCCACGCCGACCGGAACGGGCTGTTGGAGTGGGCCAAACCAATCGTCCGCGACGCGCGGCACGTGTTCGTCGTTCACGGCGATCCCAAACCTGCCGCCGCG
>CAYNVC010000478.1:0-1553 GCA_964400615.1 uncultured Anaerolineales bacterium
CCTCTACGATATATCGCGCCAGTTCTAACGTGTCCAGTGTGAGCCTCCTTTCGGATCAATGGTCATTGTTCATCTGCCAACGTCACCATCAACTCGATCCGCGCCTTTTGCCCGTTCAGCCCCTCGGCGAACGAGCACCCCAGGTCGGCCAGCGTGTGGTACGCGCCCGGATAGCCGTAACTATCCCAGACCCGCCCGGACGGGCAGCGGCTGGCGATCATGACCTTTGTTCCCTGCGCCAGCGCCCGCTCGATGACCGGCAGCCACCAGGGAGGCACGCGCCCGCCGCCCAGCGCTTCGATGACCAGGCCACGGACGTTCCGCGCCAGCGCGTCTTCCAGCGGCGCGGCATCCATCCCCAGCGCCAGTTTGAGCAGCGCCACGCGCGGTTCCAGGCCGCGCCAGGGCAGCACGCGCCGCTCCATCCTGCGCTCGACGATGACCGCGTCCCCCTCGACCCGGCCCACCGGCCCCCAACCGGGCGATTGAAAGGTCGCCGGGCTGAGCGTGTGCATCTTGGTGACGCGGCGGGCAGCGTGAATTTCGTCGTTGAACACGACGAGCGCCCCCAGTCCACGCGCCTGCGGCGCGGCGGCGACGCGCACCCCGGCCGCCAGGTTGGCGTACCCCTCGTACCCCACGTCGGAGACGGTGCGCATCGCGCCGGTGAGGACGATTGGCTTTGCTCCCGGCACGGTCAGATCGAGCAGGTAAGCGGTCTCTTCCAGCGTGTCGGTGCCGTGGGTGACGACGACCCCGGTCACATCCGGCTGCGCCACCAGCGCGGCCACCCGCTCGCGGATGGCGCTCAACGTCGCCAGCGTAAAGTGGGAGCTGGGCAGGTTGACCAGTTCTTCGAGGCGCAGTTGTGGCAGCCCGTCCGGCAGCGCGGCGTCAAAGTCGGCTGCGCCGAGCGCGGGCACGGCTCCGCCCGCCGCCGCGTCCTGCTGCATGGCAATGGTGCCGCCGGTGGTCAGGACGACGACGTGGGGGTTGGGGGATTGGGGGTTTGGTTTGGACAAGTCGTTTTCCTCGCTGTTTGTCTTTGCCCCAGCACGTGGCATCCAGGTCAGCCGATAAGCCGGGTTCTGTCGTGGACGGTCATCTATCTGGGACGGCGGTTGCCCGCCGCCTCGTGCGGCCTACCCGAGGCTCAGATGGGACGGGCCGCCCCGTCGCCTCTGCTTGGCCTTGCTTCCGGTGGGGGTTGCCTGGCCGCCCGCGTCGCCGCGAACGCCGGTGGTCTCTTACACCACCTTTTCACCCTTACCCGGCCGGTGTAACCCGGCCAGGCGGTCTGCTTTTCTGTGGCCCTTTTCCGCCGGGTTGCCCCGGCCTGGACGTTATCCAGCACCGCGCCCTGTAAAGCCCGGACTTTCCTCACCCCGCGAGCGGGGCGCGACCGTCTGACCGACCTGGATGCCAAAGATATGATAACACGTCGGCGGCGGGTGTCAAGAGGTTGACGCGAGGTAAATGCTCAGGCTGGGGGCTGACAGCGGTTGAAACCGCCCCTGGTGAGCCGTTGGCTGGCCGCCCGCCTGCGCGGGCGG
>CAYNVC010000479.1:0-1538 GCA_964400615.1 uncultured Anaerolineales bacterium
AGGGGACGATGTGGCGCAATTCGCTCTTGCGGACGTAATGCCAGTGCTCCAACGTTTGCTGTGGATCGTAAGCCCGGTGTGTGGCGTCGCGCACCATACGGCGCATCAGTCGCAAGTCGGTCCAACGCACAAACTGGCCGGTTGTGTCCTTCATCTGCAACAGCGGCTCAATGTATAGTTTGAACTTGGCCTGCTCGTCAACGGAGCGTGTCATATCGGCGTACAGACCGTGCAGGCTGTCAATCAGGATGATGTCTTGGGGGCCGATCTGCATCGGCGTGCGGTTATCGTAGCGCTTGCCGGTCTTGAAATCATAGAAAGGGGTCAGCACTTTTTCCCCGGCGATCAGGCGCTCCAGGTGTTCGTTGATCAGTTCGAGGTTGAGCGCCTGTGGCGTCTCAAAGTCATAATCGCCAAACTCGTCCTTGGGATGGAGTTCCAGATCGAAAAAATAATTGTCCACGGTGAGTGGAATCAGGCTGAACCCTATCTTTTTCAACAGGTGGCCGAGCTTGGTAGTCGTGGTCGTCTTGCCGGAGGATGATGGGCCGGCGACGATGACGACCCGCACGTTGCCGCGCTCCCGGATGATCTCGGACGCCGTCGTGATGTCCTCGTTATAACTCCGGTCTGTTTCGTGCACGATCTCGGCGAATTCGCCACGCGCGATGCGCGCGTTCAGCCGCTCGACGGTGTGCAGGTCGTGGTCCACGGTCCAGTTCAGCACCTCCCAGAGTTTGCGCCAGGGAATGTTCTCCGAAAGGTGAATCGAGCGGTGCGCCCGCTCTTTTCGCTGCCGCGCCCGTTCATCGCGGTAGAGAATGTAGGCTTTGGCCGTCCGGGCGTGACCGTTCTCGATCAGCACCTTTTCGACCGTGTCCTGAATCTCCTCGATGGTGGGGGGGTGCTCTGCTGGGGTATGCTGCGCCAGCAGAGTCACGACCTGGTCGGACAATTCTTGGGCGACGGAACGATCTCGCCCGCCCACGGCGACCGCTGCCCGGTAGATGGCATTGGTGATGCGATCCTGGTTAAAGGGCACTGTGGCCCCGGTGCGTTTAACCACGTGATTGATTTCCATATCGCAACTCCTTTTCCGCAGGTTATTGTGACACATCTCGAACGTACACCAGGAACTTGGCTCAGAGCATGTCTGAAAAATCAGTTGGGGCCAGGCCGCACCGGTCTGGAAGAACCGGTGCTGGATACGTCGTGGGGCGCGTCAAGCCCCCAGCGTTGCCTGACCCAGCGCCGCCTGTTCACGGCGGCGGCGTGGCACGCCAACTCATTTGAAACGCGCCCAGTATATATTCTATCATGATTTGGAGTGTTACGTCAAATACACCAGCGGAACGCGGCCATCTTGGCCGCACGGATGCGGGCAGGATGCCCGCGTTCCCAGGCAAAGCCCGCCATCCGGCGCAAAAAAGTGACGCACACCCAGCGGAACGCGGCCATCCTGGCCGCAAGATGCGGGCCGCACGATGCGGGCGGGGACGCCCGCGTTCCCAGGCAAAGCCCGCCATCCGGCGCAAAAA
>CAYNVC010000480.1:0-1533 GCA_964400615.1 uncultured Anaerolineales bacterium
CAGGATCAGATCACGCTCTTCAATCGGGCTGCCGAACACATTTTGCAAGTAGAGGCGACGACAATCGGCGGTTCGTGCTTTATTGACGCCATTCCCGTGCTGGCAAGTGAGTTGCGGCCAGAGGTCGAAGAGGTCAAGGCGAGCGGGGAGTCGGTGGTGGGGTTCGAAAAGGAAATTTCACTCCCCAATCGGGGGCAGGTCATCCTGCGTGCTAGCCTTTCTCCTCTCAAAAATGGCGACGACGAGATGCAAGGTGTCGCTATCGTGGTAGACGATCTCACGGAACAGCGGCGGTTGGAAGCGCGCTACCAGTTGTTCCAACGTTACCTCTCGCCGGCCGTCATCGCGCAATTGCCGGACGATCCCCGGGAGCTCAAGTTGGGCGGGCAACGTCAGGAGATCACCAGCCTGTTTGCAGATATTCGGGGCTTTACCAACTTTAGCCGGCAGCATGATCCTGAAACATTGGTGGAGGTGCTCAACCAGTATCTGGACATTGGTGCCAAATCTGTGCTGGCCGAGGAGGGAACGCTCGACAAGATTCTGGGGGACGAAATAGTTGCTCTCTTCAACGCCCCGCTCCGTCAGGAGGATCACGTCCTGCGTGCGGTGCGGGCGGCGTTAAAGATACAGGAAGGTGTCGCCCAAATCCACCGCCGGCTGCCCCCAGACTATCAACTTTTTTACGGCGTGGGCATCAATGTCGGCGACGCGGTGGTAGGCAACGTTGGCACGGCGCAGCACATGAATTATACTGCCATTGGTTCCAGCGTGAATCTGGCAGCTCGCCTGGATGGCATTGCAGCGCCGGGACAGATACTTGTCACGGATTCGGTCTATCGGCGAGTGCAAAGACGGGTCGAGGCCCGGCCACTCCCGCCCGTAGAGTTAAAGGGCTTTAACGAACCGGTCGCGGTGTACGAGTTGCTGGGATTAAAGTAAAAAACCGTGACGTTCCTGACACTCGCGCATGCCCTGGTCGCTCTCTGTCTGGCAGTCTACGGGCTGAATTCTTTTGTTCTGGCATTTCTTTACCTGCGCCACCGGCGCGTAGCAGTTTCTACCCCTATCGTAGATTCCCCCGTCTGGCCCACGGTGACCGTACAGGTGCCGGTGTACAACGAGCGTCACGTGGTCGAGCGGGTGATTGATGCCGTCGCCGCGCTCGATTATCCCCGTGATCTGTTGCAGATCCAAATTCTGGATGACTCTAGCGACGACACGACCCGTCTGGCCCGCGTGCGTGCGGCGCTCCACCGCGAGCGAGGGGTAGACGTCACGCTCCTGCGGAGGCCCGCGCGGGATGGGTTCAAGGCCGGGGCGCTGGCCTGGGGGTTGCTCCGGGCGCGTGGCGAGTACGTCGCCATATTCGATGCCGATTTTTGCCCTCCGGCCGACTTTTTGCTTCGGACGATCCCTCACTTTTTGGCACGTCCGCGACTGGGAATGGTGCAGACGCGCTGGACGTATCTAAACGGGGATTACTCTCCCCTGACCCGGGCGCAGACGCTGGCTCTCGACGGCCACTTTGTG
>CAYNVC010000481.1:0-1518 GCA_964400615.1 uncultured Anaerolineales bacterium
CCCCCTCCGCGCCGGGCACGTACAAGGGGAACTGGCAATTGCAGGCCCCCGACGGGACCCGCTTTGGGGCGGTGTTCTACGTCAAGATCGTGGTTCCCGCTCCGGCGACGAACACCCCGCAACCGACCGCCGCACCAACCGCAACACCGACCGAGGAACCGACGGCAGGCCCTACTACCCCAACCCTGCCCCCGGCCTGCGTGGCCGCCGACCCGGCCCTGAAACCGATCTGGGATCAGGTGCAGGGGGCGGGCTACGACATCGGTTGCCCCACTGCGCCGGCCCAGTCCATCCCCGGCGCTTTCCAAGAGTTTTGGGCCAACGTGGAAGAATCCAACCCGCACCTCCATTATCGCAGCCTGATGATCTGGCGCTCCGACAACAAGGACATCTATGTAATTGACGGTGAGGACACAAACTGCTCCACGGGTATGCTTTTGGCGTACACAGATACGTGGGAGGAGGGGCAGCCCAACGTCTACCCTGATTGTCAGGGTATGACCGTTCCCGATGGGTATCAACTGCCCATCCGGGGGTTCGGCAAGATATGGTGCCACAACCACCTCCAGAACCCGGTCGGCTGGCCGGCGGATGGGGAGACGGCGGTGACTCTCCTGGTGCAGCCGACCCAGACCGGGTTGCTGATGCAGGTCTCTGGCGCACACATAGGTTACATAATCGCTCTGGATTACCGGGCAGTGCGGGGCTGGACGATCATGGTGGCCCCGTGACGACGTGGCACGGCAAAGGCGTAGGCTGCTGGCGCTGTGAAATCCGTGGTGGAGGACGGACGAGATGAAACTCCCCTCCCTGTTCATTGTTGCGCTGCTGGTCGCCGGGGTGCTGCTGGTCGGTTGTGGTCTGCTGCCGACTCCGATCCCCACCGCTACCCCTGTTCCACCCACGCCGACCTGGACGCCCCCGCCGACGGACACCCCAACCCCCACACCCACTCCCACCGCCACGCCGACCCCCACCCCCACGCCGCTGCCGCTCGTCATCGCCAGCCCGGCGTTCGAACCGGGCGGTGAGATACCGGAGCGGTACGGCTTTTTCCGGGAGAACGTTTCGCCCGAGTTGACGTGGAAGAACGTGCCGGCGGGGACGGTGAGCCTGGCTCTGCTGATGCAGGATCAGGATTTTCCCTTTGTCCACTGGGTGGTGTACGATATACCACCCCAGGCGACCGGGCTGCCGGAGGGCGTGTTGGCGCAGCCCCAACTGCCGGAGGGTGGTTGGCAGGGGATGAACAGCAACGCCGAGATTGGTTACATCGGCCCGTACCCGCCTTTCGGCCGGACGCACCGGTACGTCTTTGTGCTCTATGCGCTGGACGCGCCGCTCGATCTGGAACCGGGGGCCACGGGGGGGCAGGTGTTGGCGGCGCTGGAGAACCACGTCCTGGCGACGAGCGAGCTGGCGGGGACATATACGGGCGTCAGCCCGTAAGGTTACGGGGAAAGGAACCATGCCTGGCAGAAAAAGCCTGGGCTTTGCCTGAGAACGCGGCCATCCTGG
>CAYNVC010000482.1:0-1516 GCA_964400615.1 uncultured Anaerolineales bacterium
TCGACGGCCCGGTTGTACGCTCCCAGCGCGTCCAGGTAAGCGTCGTGAGCCAGAGCCGTGTTTCTGTCGTCCTCGCCCAGTTGAGCGACCGCGTCCTGGTAGATGCGGTACGCTTCGTCGCGGGCCTGGCGTGCTGCCCGTACCGCGTCGCCCACCGAGACGGCGTGTTTCGTCACCGCCTGCTGTTGTTTGGCTTCCTGGTAAGCCGCCGCTGCGTCGCTGACCGCAGCGCGGGCCGCTTCGATGTCCGCGTCGTCGGGCGGCTCCTCGATTCGCTCCAACCGCAGTTGGGCCTGGCGCAGTTCCAGCTCGGCCTGCGTCACCGCTCGTTCCAATCCGGCTGTGTCCAACCGGACGAGCGGGTCGCCTGCCGCGACCACGTCCCCTTCTTGCACCAGCAGTTCGGCCACGCTGCCAGATACGTCAAAGTGTAATTCGCTCCAACGGGCCGGTTCGATCACGGCCTCGGCGATCACTTTGCCGTCGCCGTCGGGCGACACCACCGGCACGTCGTCGGGCGACACGGTCTCGGTCGCCTCCTGTCCTTTGCAACCCGCCAGCACTCCCAGTGCCACCACTAACAGCCCCACAAACAATGTCTTTTTCACTCTTCACCTCCACATTTACTATTCGCCATTCGCTATTCGCTATTCGCTATTCGCCATTCGCTATTCGTAAGCCAACGACTCCCGCACGCTGATTCTTGTCGCCCGCCATGCCGGCCACAGGCTCGCCAGCGCCGCGAGCAGCACCACGATCACCAGCCATATCACTATCCAGATGACGGGATAGGCAAAGTCCAACTCGTCCTGGAACAAGGTCTCACCGATGACCCGGCCAAAGAGACGCGCCCCAGGGTAGCTGAGCGGCACGGCTACCAGCCAACTCAACACCCCAACCATCACTCCCTCGGTGACAAAGATACCGAGGATGGTAAACGACGAGCCGCCGATGGAGCGCATCACACCGATCTCGCGCGTCCGCTCGACCACGTTGATCGTCATCGTGCTCATCAACCCCACGCCGCCCACGAGTGCCGCCAACACTGCCATTGCCAGCATCAGGTAAATCATGATATTGAATTGAGACTGAGATTGTTTCCGCAGCTCGCTGCCGGTTTGGAAGAAAACCGGCTTGAGGCGGCGGGCGGCGCATGCAGTGCGCAGGTCGCGGATGATCCGCTGGTGAGTCTCTAGATCGTGATCGGCGGTCATCATCATCATAAAAGCGCCCCGGTTGATACTGCCAGTCGCCCGCGTCAGCGTGTCGAAAGGGACAAAGTTATCGTGCCCGTTGTTGTTGACGTTGAGAATCAGTCCCACCACCGTCCACGTCAGTTCCTTTTCCCCAACGGTCATCGTGACCGTGTCCCCGACCCCAATGTTTTCCTCCACGGCGATCTTGTTGTTGAGCAAAATAGCGCGTCCATCCTGGGGCAGCAGCGGACGCCCGCTGACGATACGGGGATGAAACACCTCCGAGTTATCCGGTATGCCCCAGAGTTGGCCCTGGATTC
>CAYNVC010000483.1:0-1511 GCA_964400615.1 uncultured Anaerolineales bacterium
GAGCCTTTTGGACGGCTGAAGCCGTCACTACGAACAAAAACGCCAGTGTCCAGTTGATAAATTGCGCTACGCCCCGTAGGGCAAGTTGACAACTTGCCGAGGTGCAACCAGATATGACCCAAGACGAAAAAATAGAACGGTTAAAAGCCATCAAAACCGCGCACGAGGCCGATTTGATGCGCCGCGCCAACGTCGTCGGCGTGGGAATCGGATTGCGGCAGCGCAAGGGAGAGTTCACGTCCGAACCGGTGATCGTGGTCTCTGTCACCCACAAAGTCCCCCTCTCGCAGCTCGCCCCCGGCGACGTGATACCGCGCGAACTGGAAGGGATACCGGTGGACGTCCAGACCACCGGCAAGCTACGCGCATTCGAGTAAAAAAAGGAGGGTGAAAATGGCTGTCGAGTTATCTCAAGCCAGAAAGGTAAAGGAAAACGTCATCTCCGAGTTGTTTGCCAAAATCAACGTCGTGGGCGTGGGACTGGGGTACAAAATCAGCCAGGGGGTCAACACCGGCGAATTGAGCCTCGTCATCTCGGTCACGCGCAAGGTAGACCCGGCCACCCTCAAAGCCCAAGACCTGGTTCCACGGGCGCTCGGCGGGGTCAAGACGGACGTGGTGGAGACAGGCGTGCTACGCGCCTTCCAGTCGCCGCGCGACCGCTGGCGGCCAATCGCCCCGCCGGGCGTCTCTGTGGGACATTATCGCGTCACAGCGGGCACATTTGGCTGCCTGGTGCGGAGGGGAAGCGAGGTATTCATCCTCTCGAACAATCACGTCCTGGCCGCCGTGAACGCCGGGCAGGCCGGGGACGCCATCCTCCAGCCCGGCGCCGCCGATGGGGGAACAACCGATGACCGCATCGCCACACTGGCCGACTATGTCCCCATAGATTTCGGCACCGCCGAGCCCGAGTGCCCCATCGCCGGGGGAACGGCGTCGCTGCTGAATTACGTGGCCGGGGCGTTCGGTTCGCGCCACAAACTGCAAGCGGTGAAGCAGACGCCCGGCAGGAACCGGGTGGACGCAGCACTGGCCCGGCCCCTCGCGCCGCAGTCGGTTCAGAAAGACATCCTCTACATCGGCGCTCCGACCGGGACCGGCGCGGCCACGCTGGGGACAAGAGTGCAAAAGACGGGCCGCACCACCGGCCACACCTGGGGCAACATCACCCAAATCGACGCCACGGTGCAGATCGACTATAATGGCCGGACGGCCACCTTTACCGGGCAGATGATCGCCGGGACGATGAGCAAACCCGGCGACTCGGGTTCGGCGGTGCTGGACGAGGACAAGAGAATCGTAGGGCTACTCTTTGCCGGTTCCGAGGCCACCACGATCATTAATCCAATTGACGAGGTGCTGGCCGCGCTGAACGTACAAGTGGCGCTCTAGCACACGTGCGTCCGTCATATTTTTGTGCGCCGTGGAACGCGGCCATCCTGGCCGCACGATACCAGGATGGCCGCGTTCTCAGGCAAAGCCCAGGCTTTTTCTGCCAGGCATGGTTC
>CAYNVC010000484.1:0-1505 GCA_964400615.1 uncultured Anaerolineales bacterium
TATGACCCGCTCGACCACGTGCAACTCGTTATACACCGGCACCTGAACCGTGACAGGAGGGAGGGAGGAGCGCTCCACAGGGGGGGGGGTGAGGGCCTCGCGGCGGTGGCGCAGGTAGAGGAAAGTCAGGATAAACGAATTCAGCCCGTAGGCCGCCAGGCAAAGAGCGACCAGGGCGTGGACGAGTGCCAGAAACGTCACTTTAGCCCTAGCAACTCGTACACCGCAATTGGCTCGTTAAAGCCTTTTAGTTCCACCGGTGGGAGCGGCTCGACCAATACGTGCTGCTGCACCCGTCTATAGACCGCGTCCGTGATGAGCACCTGCCCGGCCGCAGCGATGCTATCGAGGCGGGCCGCCAGGTTGACGCTGGAGCCAATGGCGGTATAGTTCATGTGTTGCGCGGTGCCGACGTTGCCCACCACCGCGTCGCCGACGTTGACGCCCACTCCGTAAAAGAGCCGATAGTCCGGCGGCAGGCGGCGATGAATTTGGGCCACCCCCTCCTGTATCTTGAGCGCCGCCCGCACCGCACGCAGGATGTGATCTTCCTGGCGGAGCGGGGCGTTAAAGAGAGCGACCACTTCATCTCCCAGGATTTTGTCGAGCGTGCCGTTTTCGGCCAACACCGCTTTGGCGCCAATGTCCAGGTACTGGTTGAGCACTTCGACCAACGTCTCGGGATCGTGCTGGCGGCTAAAGTTGGTGAACCCCCGGATGTCTGCGAACAGGCTGGTGATCTCTTGCCGCTGTCCGCCCAACTTGAGCTCGCCGGGATCGTCCGGCAACTGTTCGATGACGGCCGGGGAGAGATAGCGTTGGAATAACTGGTAACGCGCTTCCAGCCGTCGCTGTTCCGTCAGGTCGTCTACCACGATAGCGACACCCTGTGTCTCGTCGTCAGCGTCTTTGAGAGGGGAAAGACTAGCACGCAAGATGACCTGCCCCCGGTCGGGGAGCGCGAGTTCTTTCTCGAACCCTACCACCGGTTCGCCGCTCATTTTGACCTCTTGGACCTCGGGCTGTAGCTCGCTCGCCAGTGTGGGAATGGCTTCGGTGAAACGTGACCCGCCGACCGCCGAAGCGTCCACCCGCAGGATGTGCTCGGCGGCCCGGTTAAAGAGCGTGATCTGGTCCTGGACATCGGTGGTGATGACGCCGCTGGTGATGGAGGCGAAAACGTTGTCCATCAGTGCTTTGGCGCTGGCGACGCTTTGGAACAGACGGGCATTCTCGATTGCTACCGCTGCCTGGCTGGCAAATGCGGCCAGCAAGTTGCGGTCCTGGTCGGAAAAGAGTCCGGCGAGAATGCGATTGTCGGCATAGATGACGCCGGTCACACGCCCCCGGTATCTGAGCGGCACGCACAGGATAGAGCGCAGGTTGTAGCCAATGACGCTTTCCTGGGACTTGAAACGAGGATCCATCTGCGCGTTGGTCGTGACGACCGGTTCCCCACTCGCGGCCACCTGGCTGACGATGCTGCGGCTGATCTCGAACGAGGA